>JAJDAM010000390.1 GCA_029261905.1 Deltaproteobacteria bacterium | reverse complement strand
ACGATGACGCCGTGGCGCATGGCGACGCGGCCGAAGTCGATGCCGGCGCTCTGCGCCCAGGTGCGGCTCGACTTGTCCTCGGAGGGATCGTTGCGCAGCAGCAGGATGTCGAGGTCGTCTACGGTAATCCGTTCCGATCGGCCTGCCTTGCCCTGCAGGTCGTTCATGAAGGCTTCCGGCGTCTTGTAGTTGCTCTTGGACACCCGACGCGCGCGCGCGCGGATGTTCTCGTCGGCGTCGTAGGCGAAGTCCGCGACGCCCATCACGAAGACCTCATGTCCCCGGTTGACCGCGATCTGACCGAGACGCATCGTCGTGTAGCCAGCTTTCTCGGTCATCACGTCGTTCACCACCAAGCCGAGTCTCATCGTTCTCCTCCTTTGCTACTGCTCAAATCTTCGCTCCCAGACGAACCAGTTCTTCCAGTATCCCCGGGACCGTAGCCGCGAGCGCGCGTTCGATTCCCGCGTGTTTAGCGGTGTCGAGTTCTCCCGACCATTCGTCCATGAAGAACTTCTTGACTTCGATCGATAGCACACAGCCGGCCTCGGGGAAGTTTTCGTGGGTCAAGCGACCGAGGTTACCACCGAAGAATCGGACGTTCTCACGCACGTCCAAGCGGCGGCCGAGGATGTCGAAGCTGGAGAGGTCGGTGATGAAGCGGTCGATCAGCGGCGCCCAGTGCGCGCGGTCTTTCATCGTGCCCGTACCGACGTTCACTTCCGGGTTCTCGGCTGGATCGGATGGCGGGCGGTCCGGACCGTCCCGTCGGTGGTTGTAGCTGTGCAGGTCGAACACGACGAACTTCCCATAGCGCTTGGCGAGGCTTTGATGGAGCCTCTCGACACCGGAATAGAACGCGTCGTAGCTTTCGAGCGATCGTTCGAAAAGATCGGCCGGGGGTTCCTCGGCCCAGACCCCGAGCCCCCAGGCGTCCTCGGGTCGTCGGTAAACGCATTTGTCGCGCGGTCGGTTCAGGTCGACCTCGAAGCGCGAGCGCAGCGCGACGAGCCGGGTGGGCGCGACCGAGGCCCAGGCGCCGGTGTGGGGGTCCTCCTCCCGTAAACGGTCGGTTTCGCTGAGGGCGATCCGCGCGGCGACCTCGGCGCGCAGGCTCGCGCCGTCGTGGAGGGCCGTGGCCATGAGGGGCCCGTCACCCTCGGCGAGTTCGCAGAACGAAGGGTCAAACGAATTCACGGCAGCGCTCCGATCCCGGCGACGGTGGCGAGTGCCACGACGCCCGGGATTACCGGGTTGGAATTCGTCGCGCAGTCTGGCGATCTGCCGCGAGGTGTCAAGCGTCTTCCAGTGAGTAGCGGTACATTGGGCGAAGAGATTAACACGGGGCGCCGACGAAAGGGGTTCGATGAAACTGGGAATTCTCGTCAATGAGGTTGCCACGGAGCGGTCCGGCTACACCACGACGCGGCTTGCAGCGACTGCCACCGCACGCGGTCACGAGGTGTGGCTGATGGGCGTGTCGGATCTGGCCTACGACGCGGACGAGAGCGTCCACGCGCGGGCTCGTACAGTCCCCAAAGCGCAGTACCGGTCTGGCGAGGCCTACCTCACGGATCTGCAGAGTTCCCGCGCCCGCGTCGAACGCATCCCCGTCGGTGAACTCGACGTCCTGCTACTCCGCAACAACCCGGCGGAGGAGCCCCGCACCCGTGGTTGGGCAGGGCAGGTCGGGATCGACTTCGGACGCCTCGCCGTGCTCCAGGGGGTCATCGTGCTGAACGACCCCAACGCCCTGGCCAGCGCACAGAACAAGACCTATCTCCAACTCTTCCCCGACGAGGTCCGCGCCCGCACGCTGGTTTCGACCGACAAAGACGAACTCAAGAGCTTCGTAGAGGAGCTGGGCGGAAGCGCGGTGCTGAAGCCGTTGTACGGTTCGGGCGGGGCGAGGGTCTTCGTCGTAAAACCGCAGCAGCGCGCCAACACGAACCAGATGATCGAGTCGCTCGTCGGCGACGGCTACGTGATTGCGCAGGAGTATCTGGAGGAGGGCGAACGCGGGGACACGCGACTCTTCCTGATGAACGGGAGACCCCTCGTCCACAAGGGACGCCGGGCTGCCTTCCGTCGCGTGAGTTCCGAGGAAGGCAGCTTCGCGCATCGCGATCATACCCTCGAGCGTGCGGAGCTCAGCGTGCAGCAGCTCCGGGCGGCCGACATCGTCAGGCCGAAGCTCGTGCAGGACGGCATGTTCCTCGTCGCACTCGACTTCGTGGGCGACAAGGTGACCGACATCAACGTCTTCAGCCCGGGCGGACTCGGAAGTGCCCAGACGCTCGAAAAGGTCGACTTCAGCATTCCCGTCGTCGAGGCGCTCGAGCGCAAGGTGGCCTACATGGGCTACTACCGTCGGAACTTCGACAACCTCGAGCTGGCCGCCCTGTAGAGGGCACCGGAGCGGAGCCGGGTCGTTCGCTAGGTCTTCCCTTGCTTCTTGACGAGATCCAGCACAGAGATACCGCGTCGGACTCTGTCGAGCCGCTTGACCGCCTGTGGGTCGTCCAGATAGCGCGGCCGCAGCGGCGGAGGGACGAGGACTTTGCGCCACTGGAGTTCTTCGATGATGGGCACGTGGTCCGGACCCAGCTTTCCTACGAGCAGTGGCTCCAACGCGCCACCGCCTTGCAGATAGGCAAGCACTCCCACGAGCCCCCTGAGGTACACGAGGTCTTTGGTCAACCCGCCGCCTCGGAAGACGCGCGTGGTCACGTTGTACGCCGTGCGCTGCGCGAAGTCATGGGTGCGATCGAGCGCGCGGAACACCTCGACGAAGTTGGCCCCATCTACCATGTAGTGGACCGCGAGAACTCGGGCTGCGAGCAGGCGAAGGCGCGGTCGGCTGAAGCCCCCGACGAGGTACTCCGAGAGAACTGCGATGCCCTCCTGCAGCTCGTCGTAACCTGGAAGGCCCACGGAGAGCTGGCGGAAAGGCTGCGCTCTGCCGTTGACGTAGGTCACGATGTGGGTGCCCACCTCGTGGGCGATCAGCGCCTCCACGCGGGACGTCGGCACCTTGGTCCCCGCTCCGATGAGCAGCTTCCCGCGTGAAACCAACAGACCGACGTAGTCCTTGCGCACTTCGACGCCGCCGCGCACCCCGGAATACAGGGACCGGTAGTGATCGATCTCTTCCGCGGCGCGCGCCGCGAAGGTCTTCGCGTCGGCGGCGCCACGCGGGGATTCGTCCCGGCTGCGCGACGGAACCCGCTCCAAGATCTCATTGGCAAGGTCTAGCAGTGACTGCTCCACGCCCCCGTACAACTGGAGACTGCCGTAGAGGAACTGCGGGGTGCCTCGGTCGCTCAACAGACTCAGCTTGCGGTCGAGTGAGATCTGCTGGTCCCGGAAGAGCTGAGCCAGCGTGGGATCCTCGATTCGCTCGACTGGGATCCGGAACAAGTCCCGCTTCGCGAGAGCCGGGTCGATCTTCAGCGGACGGGACGAGAACTCGGGGACCTTCTCGAAACGCTTCCTGCGGAACTCTTTCCAGGCCTCGTCGGTGTTGGTCGGCGTCACCTGCAACAGGAAATCGAAGGAGTCGCTGACCTCTGCCAGCTTTCGATCGACCTCCCAGACGGCCTTCACCACCGCGTTGCGTCCCAGCGCTTGATAGTGGGCAGGGCGGTGCGAGGTGCGATTGCGCGTAAAGTCGTAGACGGTTCTCTGGAGGGCCCGCGAGACACCCTTGTGTAAGACCTGGTGGACGAACGGGAAGCTCTCCCCGCTCGCGAGGTCTCGAAAGACCGGCTTGACCTCGATCCCGAGTATCTGACAGCCAAGGGCCTCGGCCCGATCGTGAGCGACGAGTGGAGGCAGTCCCGGAGGATGAATACGGGTCGCGGGGTCGACATCTACTGCCGCGAGCTCGCCTTTGATCTTCACTTCGGCCAATGCCTTCGCGAGAACGTCGACGGTAGACGCGATCTTGTCCTGCTTGCGTCGGAAGATACGAAAGCCGGGTTGCCAAACAGGGCCTTCCGACGGAGCCGCCTGCTCCGCTGCCGACCAGAGCTCGATGATCAGGAAGGCGCCGAACGCCTCGGACAGCGTGCCGACGATCGCCTCCACGACGGAGGATAAACCCGCCCGGGACCGCCGATCGCCGCTGGCCAGGATGTACGATGCCTCGCCGATGACGAGCCGCTCCATGCCGGCGTCTTCCCGACCCGGCGGACGGCGATAGACGACGAGAAAGGGAAGGGGGCGATCGACGTGAACGCGTCCCCAGGGCGGGATCTGGCGCCGCAGCGCCTTGCCGTCCTTCACTCGCTGGCGGACGTCGGCTACGAAATCCTCCGAGATCAGCTTGGTTTTTTTCGTCGATACGTGCGGCCGGCGCGGCTCGGGGCTCGCCGGCTCAGCCTTCCGCCTGGGCCGCTCGCTGGGAAGCGTCGATTGTTTCTTGCCTTTTTCCATCACGTATCTCGCACTATAGCCTTCCTTCCTCGCTCCAACATCCACCGTGGTGGCATGAGGTATGCTCGCGCCGCAGGAGGAACGCCGTGAGCCAACCCAACTCGTCTTCGAAACTCCAGACCGTGATCGGCTGGGGGCTGCTCGCCGTCGGGTGTGCGGTTTTCGCCGTCCGGTTGGTACACGACGGCGCGTACGCTGTGCCCCGCGGCGGGAACTTGTTCGGTGGAGTGGGTGCGCTGCTGCTCGGCGGCGTGCTGGTGTGGGCCGCAGCGCCGCGCTGGCTCGGGTGGCTTGCGCTGGCGGCCAGCCCGGTGGTGCTCTTCTTTGGTCTGTACGCCACGATGGCCGAGCTCGAGGAAGTGGTGTCGCTCTATGCCATCGATAGCGCTGGACAGCCGTCGGAGCTGCGGCTCTGGATCGTGGACCGCGAAGACGGCGAGTGGGTGGGGATGCCGCGCGCGAAGGCGGTCGAACACTCTCTGGATGGCGCGCAACTCGAGCTGCTCAGAAACGGAAAGACCCGGTGCGTGGTTCCGGTCCTTCACGAGGACCGCCCGACCGTGGGGGCGATCCACGCTCTCAAGGTCGAGAAGTACGCGGTTGCCCGAGGCGCCGCTGCGATCGGCCTCTACCCTCGCGAGGCCACGGATGCTGCGGTCTCACTGCGACTCGATTCCTGCCCGAGCGCGTGAGACGAACCGAACCACCGCTCACTCGATCCCCCAGCCGCTTTGTTGTCTTGTAGGCCAGACGCCTACCCACGGCGTCGACGTTCGTGGAACTGACTGCAAATCGCGACCTCATGGATGCTAGAAAGTACGAATGACCGACGCCGTTCGAGACTCGTACGACGCCAGAGCGAAAGAGTACGCCAACCTCTTCCTCGACCATCTCGACCGCGTCGCGCACGATCGCGAGTGGCTCGGAGCGTTCGCCAGGCTCGTATCCGCTGGCGCCGGGGTGGTTGCGGACGTCGGTTGCGGGCCTGGAAATGTCGTCAACTACCTGGCCGAACTGGGTGTGGAGGCCATCGGCTACGACATTTCACCAGCGATGATCGACGAAGCGCGGCGAGCATTCCCCGGCTCGAAGTTCCACGTCGGCGACCTCACATCCTTGGACATCGCCGATTGCTCGCTCGCAGGCATGGTTGCCCGCTACTCGCTCATCCATGTGGCCCCTGCACAACTCACCGATGTCTTCGGTGAGTTCTTTCGCGTACTCGAGCCCCGAGCGCCGGTGCTCGTGTCGTTCTTCGCCGCGAACTCGTCCGTCACTCATGGTCTGCCCTTCGACCACGCCGTCGTAACCGCCCACGCACTATTCCCGGAGAAAGTCGTTGCCGAAATGCAGGCCGTCGGATTCGATGGCTTCGAAGTGTCGACACGCAAGCCGCTGGATGGCGAGCGACCGCTCGATCACGGAACGATTCTCGCTCGCCGAGGCAGCCGCTGACGGCCGGCCCTCCCTCATCCAGCGACGGCTTCAACCGCGCCTTCTTCTGGCGGAAACCAACCCTGGGTCTTCAGGCAGAACCGGACGAGAGCCAGCATGAGCGGCACCTCGATGAGAACTCCAACCACTGTCGCCAGGGCCGCGCCTGAAGAGAGCCCAAACAGCATGACCGCCGTCGCAATCGCCACTTCGAAATGATTGCTTGCACCAATCATGGCGGTGGGAGCGGCGTCGGCGTACCGAAGCCCAAGCAGCTTGGCGAGCCCGTAGCCAATCCCGAAGATGAGCAGCGTCTGAAGGGTGAGCGGAATCGCAATCCAGAGAATCGTCAGTGGATTGCTGAGAATGACTTCTCCCTTGAAAGAGAAGAGCAGCACCAACGTGAGGAGCAGAGCACCAATCGTAATGGGCGTGAGAAGATGCAGGAACTTCTCCTTGAACCACTCCTCTCCCTTGGCCTGAATAATCAGCCGGCGTGAGAGATAGCCGGCGACCAGCGGCAACGCGACGTAGACGCCGATGGACAACAAGAGCGCCTGCCACGGCACGGGCAACCGGCCGACGCCCAACAAATAGCCACCAAGGACTCCGTAGAGAACGAGCATGGTGAGGGAATTGAGCGCCACCATGACGAGCGTATGGGCGTCGCTCCCCTTGGCGAGGTAGCCCCATACGAGAACCATCGCGGTGCAGGGTGCGACGCCGAGCAAGATGCAGCCTGCGAGATAGCTGCGCCAAAGCGGAACCTCCAGAAGTCTGACGCCATCTTGAACCACGACCTGTCCGGCGCCGTATTGCGCGCCTTCCGCGAGGTCCAGGCCGAAGGGCAGCTTGACGAGGTCAGTCGCTTCCGGGCCGATGAATCCGAGGAACAGGGAGCCCAGGAAGAAGCTCGAGATGGCGAGCATCGTGAAGGGCTTGATGCACCAGTTGACGAATAACGTGAGGAGGACTGGCCGCACGCTCTTCCCCGCGGCGACGACCTCCGTGAAATCGATCTTCACCATGATTGGGTACATCATGAAGAATAGACAGACGGCAATCGGAATCGAGACGACAGGAGCACCATCGACATCGAGGGTCATGCCGTCGAGCGAGCGTGCCAGGCCGGGCGCAATCCGGCCGAGCGCGATGCCGGCCACCATGCAGAGGAAGACCCAGACGGTGAGCAGGCGCTCGAAGCCGTGCATTTGTCGATTCGACGTTGATGAATCGGCGAGCGGGGCTTCTTCGGGTTGGGTTGCGGTGGTCATTCAGTGTTTTCTCCGACCGGAGCTTCGGTCTTTCCAATATCGTTGAGCTGCGTTTGAAGGCTCAGCCGGTCGAGTGAGTCGAGCGGAAGATTCGTGAAGAGGTCGATCCGGCGCTCCAATTCGAGATAGGTTCTTCGGAACAGCGCAAGCGTGTCCGCTTCTGAGCCCTCGAATGCGGCAGGGTCCGCGACGCCCCAGTGTGCGGTCATGGGTTTGCCAGGCCATATCGGACATGTCTCTCCAGCCGCGTTGTCACAGACGGTGAAGATGAAGTCGAGTGTGGGCGCAGCGTCTTGCGTGAATTCGTCCCAGCTCTTCGAGCGAAGTTCCGAGACATCGTGGTCATGCTCACGAAGTACCTCTAGCGCCTTGGGATGTACTCGACCCTTGGGGTCGCTTCCTGCGCTGTATGCGCGAATGCGCCCCTTGCCCGCGCGGTTCGAAATGGCTTCAGCCAGAATGCTGCGCGCCGAGTTTCCGGTGCAGAGAAACAGCGCGTTGTAAGTTCGACCTGTCATCGTTCAAGCTTTCCTAGTCGCATCGAAGTCGCTGCTCGATTCCGTCCAGTCGCTCGAGAGTACTGCTACAGCGTGGCGATGCCGAGGTTGCTGAAGCGCCGCCCGTACGCAGCCGCGTAGCGCACCTTCCGCTCGAGCGACGCGATGACCGGTTCGATGAAGTCGACCTTCTCGAACCTCTCTGCGCTTCCGAGCCCGCCGGGGCTGAATACGTTGATCTCCATGAGCTTGTCGCCGACGACGTCGAGGCCGACGAGGAACATGCCGTCTTCGACGAGTCGGGGCCTCAGGCTCTCCGCCAGCTCGAGCATCTGCGCGT
>JAJDAM010000389.1 GCA_029261905.1 Deltaproteobacteria bacterium | reverse complement strand
GGGGTAGCGGCCGTCGTCGCATACCGGATCGTGCGCGATTCGGACAACGTCGGGCTGATTCAACGGTTCATCGCACCGGGATTCGTCGCGCTCGCCATGATGGAGGCTGCCGATCCCATTTTCTGGCTCGCATCTGGTGAGCAGATCGGAATGGCGCCCTGGTTTGTCGTCGCGACGCTCGTCGCCGCGCACCACCTGGTGGCGGCATTCGACCTTACGACCCACGAGCTGGCGCGTTCCCTACGCACCACCGAGGAGATGCGCCGCGAGCTCGAAGGGAGCGAGCGGCGTCTGCGAGTGATTGGGGAGAGCGCCTACGACCTGATCGCCGAGACCGATGAGGCCGGGATGTTTCGCTATGTGAGCCCGAACTACTCGCGGGTGCTCGGATACGACACCGACGAGCTGCTCGGCACCGACAGCATGGCGCTGGTCGATCCCGCTGAGGGCCGCGATGTCGAGCGCATCCGCAGAGAGCTCAGCGAACGGGGCGTGGCCGACGTGCCGCGCGGCCGAATACGCCACCGCGACGGCAGTTGGCGCTGGTTCGAATCCGTTCTGCGGCACTACGAGAACGCGGACGGCGAGTACCGCTTGCTCGTCATGGCCCACGACATCACCGAGACGCAACGCGCGCAGGAGGCACTGCGCGAGAGCGAAGCGCGCTTCCGAGGTTTGTCGGTCTCTTCGAGCGAGCTGATCTCGGAGATCGACTCGAACGGTATCGTCGTTTACGTGAGTCCCAACCACGAGCGCATGACCGGTTATTCCCCCGAAGAACTCGAAGGAATGCACATCAGCAAGCTCGTGCAGAAGCTCGCGTCGTCTCTCGACGTCGACGGAGGCGAGCTCGACGTGGAGCGTGTGGCGGGTGAAGCGGCCCAGGAACGGCTCGCACGGGTAGTCGATGCAGATGGTGAGGAGCGCTGGTTCGAGGTGAACTCCACGGCGTATCGGGCCTTCGGCGGCGAGACCCGCGCCATGTTCGTGAGCCGCGATGTCTCCGAGCGTGTCCGGTTGGAGCTGCAGCTTCGCGATAAGCACAAGCTCGAGAGCCTCGGCCGCCTGGCGGGCGGGATCGCCCACGACTTCAACAATCTGCTCGGCGTGGTGCTCGGCAACGCCGGTCTCGCGCGCGACCTGTGCAATCTGGATCCCGAGGCGCGCGACGCGTTGGCCGAGATCGAAATCGCTGCCGAACGCGCGGGCGAGCTGACCGGGCAACTCCTGGCCTTCGCAGGCAGGGGCCCACTGGCGGACGAACTCGTCGACATCTCGCAGCTCGTAGGCGAGATGGCGAATCTGCTCGAAGCCGTCATCTCTCAGGACGTACGCGTCGAGTACGATCTCGCCGATGGCCTGCACGCCGTGCGCGGCGGCTCGGGCGAGTTGCGGCAGGTGGTGATGAATCTGATCGTGAACGCGTCCGACTCGATTGTCGGCGCCGGTACGATTGCGTTGCACACCTCGAGCCTGGAGGTAGACCTGGCCTGGTTGATTCGCGCTTCGCTCGATCAAGAACTCTCCGTGGGGCGATACGTGTTGCTGCGCATCGAAGACACCGGCAAAGGTATGAACGAGGCTGAGAAGGCCCGCATCTTCGACCCCTTCTTCTCGACCAAGGGGCCGAGTCGCGGCCTCGGACTCGCCGCCGTGCAGGGGATCGTGCGACGACATCGGGGCGCGATCCGGGTGGAGAGCGCGATCGGCACCGGCACCTCCATCGAACTGTTGCTGCCCGCCACAGACCAACGGCTCAGCGCTACTTCATCGATGGCAAGGGACGAAACCCTACGCGGTGCCGGTACCGTACTCGTAGTAGATGACGATGACTCGGTTCGGCGGATCGTGAAGCGCGCACTCGAATCGCACGGCTTCGCCACGTTGGAGGTCGCGAACGGTCGCGAGGCGGTCGCAATTTTTCGGGATCGCCCGAGCGAGATCGACGCCGTGCTCCTCGACCTCACGATGCCGCTGATGGGCGGGGAAGAGACGCTCCGATTGCTGCAGGAGATCCGTCCCGACATCCCCGTCGTCCTCACCAGCGGGTATGCCGAAGCCGATGCTTTGGAGCGGCTCGGGAACATCGGCTTCCGCGATTTCCTCAAGAAGCCGTTCCGCATCCATCAGCTGGTCTCGAAGATCATCGCCGCCACCCGCTGAGACCCGCTCGCGCGGTTGCCCATGGCGCTATTCGTGCCCGAGCACTTCTTCGATTGCCCCGACGAGTTCGGACATGCGGAAAGGCTTGTGCAGACGGCTGGCGCCTGTCGTTTCACCGAGCAGATCAGCGCAACGTCGATCGCGTCTGGATCCCGCATGAGCGCAACGATGACGAAGCGGGAGGGTGGTTGCGCCACCGCAACGCCATAGCGCCCAGCAGTACTCCGCCCCCGATCAGCGTGGCCGAAGCGGCGCGAGCGGCCGGCACGTCGATCCAGTTCCACAGTACTCCCGCCAGGAACACCGTTGGCGCGACGACCGCCAGTGTCGGCACGAGCGCCGCGCTCAACGACGCTTCCGCGGCTTCGTCTATCCGTCCGCCCTCGAGAACTCGCAGATCGTCCATGAGGCCCCAATCACATTCGCGCGGCCATTCTACACTGAGATCGATCCGACCGTAACTCAATATGCTGTCATTCGCCTAAACCGGTGTTTGGCCAGCGACATATCAGAAGTGTCGATCCGGAGATCCGACCCCTTACGCCGTTTGGATGAAACGGAATCGCGTATTGGCCTGCTGGTACAACCTGTCCGAACCCACGGTACCGGCATTCGATCTACCCAGATCCCGGGATACTTGGCACCTCGCTCTCGGAGTACGCTGGTGCTCAGCGGCCAATCTGCTGCTCGAACGGTGAGGTTTGTTCCGCCGAGGGCGGGACTGAAGGTTGTGCGCGCGGAGACCGCAGTGTGACTGCTCCGTTTCCCCAAGTCCGCGCGCACAATCTCGCCTGCCCGCTCGAAGCAATCGCCGCCCGAAAGGCTCCGCACTCTCGGGCGGCGATTGCCCTGGATCCACGGATATCCGTGCCTTCGCGCTCCGCGTACATTGAAAGCTGTCATTCGCGCCCTGCTTTCCAGAAACCGATCGCGTCATCTGGGCTTGTGCCCGGTTTCGCTGCAGGGGCATGCCAGAAGAGGAGAAACGCCGTGTCGAAATTTCGAATCGCCTGTCTGATGCTCTCATTGTGCTGGCCGGCTCCCGTCGCGGCCGATGTGACCATCGGCATCGGACTTCCCAATCTAAGCATCGGATTCAACCTGCCCGTGTATCCGCAGCTCGTGCGAGTACCCGGCTACCCGGTCTACTACGCGCCGGATCTGGGCTCCAACTACTTCTTCTACGACGGTCTGTACTGGGTCTATCAGGGCGACGACTGGTATGCGAGTTTCTGGTACAACGGGCCCTGGGGGGTCGTCGATCGGGGATACGTGCCGGCGTACGTCCTGCGAATTCCGGTGCGCTACTACCGGAAACCGCCTCGCCACTTCCGCGGCTGGGCATCGCACGAGCCGCCGCACTGGGGCCAGCACTGGGGAAATGACTGGTCGAAGCGTCGCAAGGGATGGGACCAGTGGAGCCACAAGTCCCACCGTCCCGCTCCGCTGCCGACCTATCAGCGGGAGTACTCCGGCGATCGTTACCCCTCCGCGGCCAACCAGCCGACGCTTCAAGTCGAAAATTATCGCTACCAGCCAAGACACGCGTAGTGCGCGAGACCTATCGAGCGCGGCGGAACCAACCGGCGCAGGAAACTCGGCGCGACGCGAAGGGGGCTTCTTCGGAAAATCGGCACGACACGCAGCGCACCACTTCGGAGACTCGGCGCGACACGAATGGCGCCTCTTCGGGAGCCAAGCACGGGGCGAGCGAGAAGCAAGGCCGCAAGGAAGGCGACGCCGGCGCGAGAAGCGGTCGCGACCATGGCAAGGGTCAAGGCCCTGCCAAGGGCCAAGGCGGCAACAAGGGCCAAGGCAACAACAAGGGCCAAGGCGGTAAAGGGCAAGGCGGCAAGGGGCACGGTCCTGGCAACTGACACCATGGCGTCGCGGGAGCACTCCGCCCGTTCTCACTCGTCATGGATGGCTGATCGTTTACCACGGCGTGAGCGAGCTGCCGGAGCCGCGAGGTGCCGAGAGTCTGTGCTACTCGGCGGGGGTGATGGTGCTCTCGAAGGAGCATCCGCGCCGGCTGCTCTACCGATCGGTGGAGCCGGTGTTGACGCCTTCGATGCCGGAGGAACGCCGGGGAGCCGTTTCCGATGTCGTCTTCCCCACTGGCATCGACCGGCGCGACGATCTCGGTTTGCCGGACCGCATCGACGTCTACTACGGGATGGCCGACAATCGGATCGGCGCGGCGCGCCTCGACGTGCCCGAGCGTCTGCCGTCAGGAGCACCCGCCGATCACGCGGCCGACGAGCGACGGTTGCACTTCGCAAACGAGGAAATCTCATGAGCTCCGATCCCGTGCTCGCCTATCAAAACCCGGACTTCCTGGACAGCGACGAAGGCCGGCCTCTGCGCATCCTGGCCGAATACCTGCAGCCGCTGCAGGCCTTGCAGCGCGAGCGGGTTCACGACACGATCGTCTTCTTTGGCTCGGCACGGCTGCGCGAGGATGGGCCGCTGGGGCGCTACTACGCGGAGGCGCGCGAACTCGCGCGCAGGGTCACGGAGTGGTCGCTGTCACTTCCGTGCGACGCTCGTCGCTTCATCGTGTGCTCGGGAGGTGGGGGCGGAATCATGGAGGCCGCGAACCGCGGAGCGGCCGACGCGGGAGGGCGTAGCGTCGGGCTCAACATCGGACTGCCCCACGAGCAGCGGCCGAACCCGTACATCACGCCGGAACTCGCGTTCGAGTTCCACTACTTCTTCACGCGCAAGCTGTGGTTCGCCCATCTCGCGCGCGGGATGGTGGCATTCCCCGGCGGCTTCGGGACCCTCGACGAGCTCTGCGAGATCCTGACTCTGTCCCAGACGAAGAAGATCGCGCGCCCGATCCCGGTATTGCTCTACGGCCGCAGCTACTGGGAGGAGGTCGTCAACTTCGAGGCGCTGCTCCGGCACGGCATGATCAGCGCGCAGGATCTCGAACTGTTCCGCTACGTGGAGAGCCCGGAAGAGGCGCTCGCGGTGCTGAAAGAAGGTGTCCGCGAGGAGTTGGGGACGATCACCCCCGCCTTCGCAAAGACGAGCACCTCCTGCTGCGGCCCGGAGGAAGCGCTCGCGAGGAGCCACTCGGATGCCGACTGCCATGTCCCCGGCGGCGACACGGAGGTTCCAGCAGCATTGCGAAGTGGGCGTTGACGAGTTCCGCGAAACTCGACGAACGTTCCGGCTTCGTGGGTTGTCCGGCGTCTCCCGAGACTCGAGGGATCTCGGGCCCTTCTCGGACATCGAATGCTCCTTCGCATCGCCTACCCGCGGACCCATCAGCTTCGGTGCCGGCCCAGCTGCGACGCGGCTGCCTCATCCACGAGCACCAGGGATCGCTTTGCCCTTTGCAGCACCAGCGCCACGGGCAGCGACGAATCCGGACGCTCGATCGACTGCTGCATCGCGCCAGCCTTCGACTCGCCCATCGCCATGACCACCACGCGCTCGGCGCCGGCGAGCAGCGGCAACGTGAGCGTGAGGCGCCGGGCGGGAGGCTTGGGCGCATCCATCACGGGGACGACCATCCGCCGATCGTCCGACAACGCCGAGTGCCCGGGAAACAGCGACGCCAC
>JAJDAM010000388.1 GCA_029261905.1 Deltaproteobacteria bacterium | reverse complement strand
TCCATTCGAGTTCGGCGAGCGTTTTCGAAATCGGTGCATCTTCTGCCAACGTTGCGAGGTCCCGGTAGAGCATCGCTGCTTCGCGATGTTCCGCGAGGTTCGTCGCGAGCCGCTTCGCGCCGCGCACCTCGACCTGCCAATCCTCCACGGTGTCGGGAATCGCGGCGATGTGTTCGTAGTGAGCCAGAACGGCCGACGACGACTTCGCGCCCCAGCTCGGGATGCCGGGAATGCCGTCCGCCGAGTCGCCCATCAATCCCAGCCAGTCCGGAATGCTCGCCGGTCCGATCCCGCGCAACTCGCGTAGCGTCTTTTCATCGGTGACCTTGTCGCGCATCCGATCGACCTGGACGACGTGATTTCCGCGGATGCACTGGCCGAGATCTTTGTCCGGCGACAGGATCCGTACCTGGTCGACCTGATCGCGAAACCGCGCGGCCCCGGCCGCCATTCCGTCATCTGCTTCGTGGCGCTCCATCGACCAGACGGCGACCCCGAGCGCTGCAGTCGCCCGCTCGACATCGTCGAGCTGAGCAACCAGCGCCGGGTCCATCCCTTCTCCCGTCTTGTAACCGGCGAACATCTCGTTTCGAAACGACTCCACGGGGTTGTCGAAGGCGATCGCGATATGCGTGACGGCCTCGTCGGGATCTTCCAGCAAGTTCAGCATCGAGCCGACGAAACCCACGGTGGCCTTGACGTCGCGACCCAGCGGATCCGCATGGCTGGGACGCTTGGAATAATGCGCGCGAAACAGCTCGAACGTGCCATCTACCAGGTGAAGTCTCGTCATCGTTCAGGGGGCCTCCGAAGCGCTTCACGCCAATCACGCGATACAGACCGAAACGTAGCGACAACTCGGCTGCGCTACAGCGGGTCCCGCCCCGGCCCCGTTCGCCGCCAGCGACGGTATACTCGGCCGTTCGCCCGTCACACGCCCGTCCGTGTGACCAGACGCCCAACGAGACTCAACGGAGACTTCAATGTCGGGAATTCACGACCTGGCCTCGCAAACCGAAACCGGGAAGATTCCGCCGCTCCTCGGAATGCGGCCCGGGCCGCGACCGGCCATCCGCGCCGAAGCCGAGCGACTCGACGCCATCTCGTTCGACCGAATCAAGGTCGAACCTGTGGGCGCAACCATCGGAGCCGAAATCACCGGCGTCGATCTGGCCAACGTCGACGACGCGACGTTCGAAGAGATTCGGCGCGCCTGGCTCGAGTACAAGGTCGTGTTCTTTCGAAATCAGAACATCTCTGCGACAGAGCAGATGACCTTCGCAGAGCGATTCGGAGAACTCGAGGAACATCCGTTTCTCGATGCCAACGAAGATCACGAGCAGGTCGTCCGGTTCGAGAAGGGCGAAGACCAGGTCGGCTATGAAAACCTCTGGCACAGCGATGTGAGCTGGCGAGAGCGACCCGCACTCGCTTCGGTACTTCGCTCGATCGAAGTACCGAAACACTCCGGCGACACCCTTTTTGCTGACATGGTGACTGCCTACGAAGGTCTCGACGACGACCTCAAGACTCGAATCGAGGGCCTGCGCGCCGTCCACGATTTCACCCACAGTTTCGGGCGGGGACTCGACGCGCAGGCACTGGCTGAACGCCAGAAGGAATTCCCGCCCGTGAGCCACCCGATCGTACGCACGAACCCGGATACCGGTCGCAAGATCCTCTACGTCAACTCCGTATTCGTCAGCCACATCGAAGCAATGGATGCGGGCGAAGGCGCACACCTGCTCGAGGCCCTGTGTCGCCAGGCACTGGTTCCGGAGTACCAGTGTCGATTTCGTTGGGAACCGGGCTGCGTGGCGATCTGGGACAACCGATCCACACAGCACTACGCGGCCTCTGATTACTGGCCGCGTAGACGCGTGATGGAACGCGTCGCGATCACCGGGGAGCGCCCCGTCTGATTCGGACCGATCACGCGGCCGCTTCGACCGCAAGCAAGGGACGTGAAGAAAAAGGGACATGAACAAGAACATCGCGATCTCCAGCAGCGCCCCTACGGACTTGCTGCGACTGGCGGACAAGCTGCACGAAGTCATCGAACAGTCGTTGCGCACGGTCGACGATGTAGCGTCCTATGGCGACGACATCGATTGGGCGATCGGGCAGCTCGATTCGATCATCGAGCGACTCGAATCGCACGCGCGTCTCACCGATCTGACCCTGGGTCGGCCGGGCGACCCCGAAAAGGGGCGTCCGTTCTACGTCAGCGGCGTACTCGTCGGCCCACAGCATCCGATGTACATGCCGGTCGAAATCGAGACGGACGACGGCGTTACCAGCGGTCGCGTCGTACTCGACATCGCCTGGGAGGGGCCGCCGGGTCACGTGCACGGAGGCTACGTCGCCCACCTGTTCGATTGCGTGATGGGCCAACACAATCTGAACCTCGGCATTCCGGGCATGACCGGCACGCTGACCGTTCAGTATCGGCGCCCGACTCCTCTACACACGGAACTGCAGTTCGAAGTGCGCACCGCCGAATCCGATGGACGCAAGATCACGACCGAAGCGAAACTGCTTGCCGACGGCACGCTCGTCGCCGAGGCGCAGGGCCTTTTCATTGTGCCAGCCAACTTCGTGGCGAACCTGGAGAGGAAATCGACCGGCTGAGATACTTCATTCGCGAGCGCTCGCGGGTTCGGTAGTCGAGACCCGCAGGAGGACCCCATGTCCGAGCTTTCCAAATCTGCTCTCGACGAGCTTCGTGCCGCTGATCGTGCGCACCACATCCATCCGTACACCGACCATTCCGAACTCCACGCCGCGGGTACTCATCTGATCACCGGGGCCGAAGGTTGCTGGTTGACCGACGCCGAAGGGCGGCGACTGCTCGACGGTCTCGCCGGCTTGTGGTGTGTCAATGTCGGCTACGGATCCAAGAAGATTGCGGATGCGGTCAACGAGCAGATCCGGAAGCTGCCGTTCTACCCGTCGTTCTTCAATTCATCGAACGAACCGGCCATTCGGCTGGCAGAACGCCTGGCCGAGATCGCGCCGGCCGGTGTCAACCACGCGCTCTTTTCGGGCTCGGGTTCAGAGGCGAACGAAAGCGCGCTCAAAGTCGTACGCAGCGTGCAGCAGATGCGCGGGCACCCCCAGCGCACGAAGATCCTCACGCGCGAGTTCGCCTACCACGGTGTGACCTTGGCCACCACCAGCATGACGGGATTGCCAGCCTGCCAGGATCCGTTCAATTTACCGCTGCCCGGGTTTCTTCACGCGCCGGCACCTCACCCCTATGCCGCCTCGCAAGTTGCGACGACCGAGCTCGAACGGGCCGCCTATGGAAAACGATGTATCGAGGAAACCCGCAAACGGATCGAAGCGGAAGGGCCCGACACGATCGCCGCCATGTTCATCGAGCCAGTACAGGGTGCCGGTGGAGTCATCGTCCCGCCGGATGGGTATCTGCTGGCACTACGCCAGATGGCGCGAGATTTTGGAATATTGTTCGTCGCAGACGAGGTCATCACGGCGTTCGGTCGGCTCGGCAGCTGGTTCGCCAGCTGCCTGTGGTCTCTGGAACCGGATCTGATCACCGTCGCCAAGGGTCTCACGAGCGGTTACCTGCCGATGGGTGCGACGCTGCTCAGTGACGCATTGTCGGACGAGCTGATCGGCGGTGGCTACTTCGCACACGGCCACACCTATTCGGGGCACCCGACCTGCGCTGCAGCCGCTCTCGCGAATCTCGAAGAAATCGAAGAGCGAAAACTGATCCCGCGCGTTCACGACGACATCGGCCCCTACTTCGTCGAGGGCTTGAAGAAATTCGAGGGCCACCCCGCCGTGGCCGAGGTGCGCGCGACCGGGCTGATCGGTGCGATCGAATTGGTGGGCGGCGGCTCCAGCCAGTCCAGCCCCGTCGGACTGCGCGCTGCCGACATCGCGCGCGAACACGGAGTGATCGTGCGCGGGCTCAGCACCGCGATCGCGATGGCACCGCCGCTGATCATCTCTCGCGACGAAATCGACACGCTGTTCGAAGCCATTGGCAAGACACTGGACCGGCTATAGCGGAGCGCTCGCGAACTCGCGCTGAAGTACGGCCTACGGCACCAGCACCGCCTTACCGTTGACTCGCCGATTCATCAGATCGTCGAGCGCGGACTCGGCCTGGTCGAGCGGATAGACGCTGGGTTCGCTCGGCGAGAGCTGGCCGGCCTCGACCATCTCGAGCAGGTCTGCGAGCAGCTCTCGTTGTGCGGCCCCATTCGCGATCATCCACGCCCCCCAGTCGACGCCGAGGATGCTGCGGTTGCGCAGCAGCACTTGATTCAGTGGCAGCCGCGGGATTTCACCCGCCGCGAAGCCGATCACCAGGTAGCGGCCCAGGTATCCCATCGCTCGCAGCGCCTGTTCGGCCAACGCGCCACCGATCGGGTCCACCACGACGTCGACTCCACCGCCGGACAATTCCCGTGCACGGGTCTTGAGATCCTCGGTCGAGTAGTCGATGACCGAATCCGCACCGAGTGCGCGACAGGCGTCGAGCTTTTCCGAAGACGATGCGGCCGCGATCACGTTCGCGCCCCGCGCTTTCGCGACATCGATCGTCGCGCGACCCACTCCTCCGGCACCGCCCAACACCAGCACGCTCTCGCCCGACGCGAGGTGGGCGCGATCGCGCAGCGAGAACAGCGCGGTCGAGTAGCTCTGTGTGAATGCGGCCGCCTGACCCGCGCTCATCGAATCCGGTATCCGGTTGATGCGATCCAACGCGACTACGACTCGTTCGGCGAAACCCCCGAATCCGGTCATCGAAAAGACGCGATCGCCAACCGACGCGCCTTCGACGCCGCTGCCGACGGCGCAGATTCGGCCAGCCACTTCGCTGCCTGCAACGAACGGTGTCGGCGGCTTGATCTGGTATTCGCCGCGCACGATCAGTGCATCGACGTAGTTGACACCTGCCGCCTCGACTTCGATGCAGACCTGCCCTTCTCGCGGTTTCGGGTCGTCGAACTCCGCGATGCTCAAGGGTTGTCCGTATTCCAGACATTGAACTGCTCGCATCGACGATCTCCTGGTTGGATGGGACTTCGATCGGGCTCGAAACGAACCAAGCCGACAGCGCGACGAGATAGCGCAGTTTCCGCTCGTTTCGCGAACCCATCGGCTCGCGAACGATCCAGCTTACGACATACTGAACGCTCAACGACCCGTTCTTCACGGAGCCAGCAGGCATGGAACCCAAAGGGACTGCACTCGTCACCGGAGCCAGCCGGGGCATCGGCCGAGCCACCGCGCTGGAACTCGGGCTGCGCGGCTTCGACGTCGTCGCGACGATGAGAAATGTCGAAGACGGCGAAGGGCTCGCGCAAGAAGCCGATCGAGCCGGTGTGATGCTCGAGATCGCGAAGCTCGACATCACGGCGGCCGACACATGGGCGGCACCCGACGGGCTTCGGGTGCTCGTAAACAACGCCGCCATCGAACTCGACAACAACTGCGTCGAGCACACGGCGATGGAGGATTGGCGAACCACGTTCGAAACCAACGTGTTCGGACTGATCGACGTGACGCGGCGCGCGATCCCGTCGATTCGCCGCTCTGGCGGTGGAGTGATCTGCAACATCACGTCGTGTTCGACGCTGGTACCGATGCCCTTTTTCGGCGTGTATCGCGCCAGCAAGGCGGCGATCAGTGCGCTCGGCGAGACGCTGCGCAGCGAGCTGGCCGGCTTCGGAATCCGCGTGGTCGAAATCATGCCGGGCGCGATCGAGACCGACATGCTCGCGCGGTCCCAACTGCTGCCGGAGGGTGCGGCGAACCCCGGCTACGCCGAGCTTGGAGAGCGGGTCCGCGCGAACCGTGCGCTCGCCGCCGAGCTGACGACGCCAGCGCGCGACGCCGCGCGGGAGATCGTCGACGCGATCCTCGATGAGGCGGCTCCATTGCGAAACCCGTGCGATCCGATGGGCTCCGGATTGCTGGCGAGTTGGCGGGCCACGAGCGACGAAGAAATGATGCAACCCATGCTCGCGCTGTTTGCAACAGACGACTGAGGAGCAGAGCCCGATCCGGCGCGGTGCCGCGCAACGCGCTATTTCTGCCTCCCCGTGCGCCCCGATTTCCCGATCCGTCCCGCGAGTTTCCCGTTCTTCTACGGCTGGGTGGTGCTCGTCGTCAGCACGCTCGGGATCGTCATGAGCGTGCCGGGCCAGACGATCGGAGTCAGCGTCTTCACCGACCATCTGATCGACGCGATCGGCATCAGCCGTCTCTCGTTATCGAACGCCTATCTCGCCGGGACGCTCGCGAGCGGCCTGGCGCTGCCGTACGCGGGAACGCTGATCGACCGCTTCGGCGTGCGCCCGATGGTGCTCGTGGCATGCATCGGGTTGGCAGCGACGCTGTGCTTCCTGGCGGCGAGCGACATCGTCACCGGACACATCAGTCGAACCTTCGGGCTGAATCTCGAACTCGTGGGCTGGGCAGTACTCGCGGTCGGTTTCGCGACGCTGCGGTTCAGCGGCCAGGGCATCCTCACGATGGTGAGTCGCACGATGGTCGGGCGTTGGTTCGAACGCGGTCGCGGCCTGGTCGCAGCCGTGTCGGGCCCGTTCGTGAGTTTCAGCTTTTCTGCGGCACCGCTGCTGCTCCACTGGCTGATCGGTTCATTGGGATGGCGTCAGGCTTGGATCGGCATGGCGATCGCGGTGGGCGGTGGCATGAGCCTGATCGGCTGGCTGTTCTACCGCGACAATCCCGAGCAATGCGGGCTTCGGATGTACGGCGCCTCCGACGATGTCGACATGACGGGCGAAGCAGCGCTGGCGCCTTCGCCCGTGATGCGCGAGTTCACGCGGCCAGAGGCCGTGCGGACTTCCGCCTTCTGGCTGATCTCGCTGGCCATCGGCAACCAGGCACTGGTCGGCACCGGAATCACATTCCACATCGTCGACATTGGCGCCGAAGCGGGGATGACCGCCGAGACTGCGGTCGCCATCTTTCTGCCGATCGCGATCGTCAGCACGCTGGTCGGATTCGCGGTCGGATACGCGGTCGACCGTGTCCATGTCCGGACGCTGGTCATGGTCATGATGCTCGGCGAGATCGGGATGTTTGCCGGCATGGCGTCGTTCGACAACACCGCAATCCGAGTCGCGACGGTCGCGTGTTGGGGGCTCGCCTCGGGTTTCTATGGTCCGCTCACGGTGGCTTCGCTCCCCGGATTCTTCGGCCGCGAGCACCTGGGATCGATCCAAGGCGCCCACATGATGATCATCGTGATCGCGAGCGCGCTGGGCCCGGCCATCCTCGCCAGCCTGCACGAACTGTTCGGCTCTTATGAAGTCGGCTTCTACGTGGTCGCCGTCATGCCGCTGTTGGTGCTGCTCTGGGCACCCTTCACGACGGACCCACAACAGACGCCGAGTTCAACCCATTCAGAACCCAGGAGGAACACATGACATCGTTTTCGGCAGCGCGAGCGGCGGAGCGACCTGATGAAGTGGCCATTCGAGACGAGGATGTCGCACTGGGTTGGAGCGAAGTCGACGAACTCTTGAATCGAGCCACCAATGCATTACTCGCCGAGCCGTTGGGCGAGCACAGGCGCGTCGCGGTCTTCGCCGACAACTGCGTCGAATCGGTCATGGCCCACCTCTGCGGGCTGCTGGCCGGTACCTCGGTGGTCCCGGTCAACTTCCACCTCACAGCCGAAGAAGTGGCCTACATCCTCGAAGACTCGCAGACCTCGGTGTTGTTCGTCGGGCCCCACACCGCCGAAGCGGGAATCGAGGCCGCGAAACTCGCCGGTGTCGAGAAGGTAGTCGGCTGGCGTGTTCCGAGTGACAGCCGGAACATCGACGCGCTGACCACATGGGAAAGCTGGCTCGAAAAGGCATCGAACGCGGAACCTCCGACCGATCACCCGCCGCTCCCCAACCTGATGTACACGTCGGGCACCACGGGCCGCCCGAAAGGAACCGAGCTACCCCCGACGATGTTTGCCGGCGGCGACACGATTGCTGCACACCTCGAGCGTCTGGCAGCCGGCCCGTTCGCACAACTCGGCACACACCTCGTGGCCGGCCCGCTCTACCACACGGGGCCGCTCACCGGGGTTCGCACGTTGGCGGGCGGCGTGCCGGTGGTCGTGCTCGGCCGCTTCGACGCGCGAGCGACCTTGTCTGCAATCGATCAGTACAACGTCGAAACCTCGATCATGGTCCCGACTCATTTCGTCCGGCTGCTCGCACTGCCCGAATCGGAGCGCAGCGAGTTCGACCTGTCGAGCTTGAAACTCGTGTTTCACACCGGTGCGTCGTGCCCGGTCGATACCAAGCGCGCCATCCTCGAGTGGTGGGGTCCGGTGTTGTTCGAAGCGTACGGTGCCACCGAGGTCGGAACGACCTGCAGCATCGGCCCTGCCGACTGGCTCGCTCATCCGGGGTCGGTTGGAAAGCCGATTCCGCCCTTTGCGGTTCACGTCGTAGACGACGATGGCCAGCCGGTTCCGACCGGCACCGAGGGAAGGCTCTACTTCGTCGACGAGACCGGACGCGGCATCGTGTACCACAACGACGCCGC
>JAJDAM010000387.1 GCA_029261905.1 Deltaproteobacteria bacterium | reverse complement strand
ACGCGACACCGGAAGGCACGAGGAACGCGATGAACGGGTGGACGATCATGCTCGGGATCGCAGCACTCGTGGCCGTTGGATTTGCGCCCGTATTGTTCGGTGGACAGTCGATCTACCACCTCGACACGTACTTCGAGCACGTTCCGTTCTGGCACTTTGCCGCGCAGTCGGTTGCAAACGGCGAGTGGCCCTGGTGGACCCCGAACATCCGCGCCGGTTACCCACTTCACGCCAACGGTGAAGCGAGCCTGCTGTATCCGCTGGCGCTGCCGTTCGGGCTGGCGCTGCCGGCCCATCGAGCCGTCGACCTGTTCGTGGTGCTGCACCTCGCCGCGTTGGGAATCTTTACCTACCGGTACCTGTGCGAAATCGAAGTTCCGCCGCTGCTGGCGTTCGTTGGCGGTGTCACCTTCAGCCTGTCGGGCCGGATGGTCGCCAGTGCGATCTGGCCGAACGCAGTGGCAGCGAGCTGCTTTCTGCCGCTACTGCTGCTCGGGATCGAGCGCTGTCGCCGGACCGGCTCGCGCGGACCCCTGATCGTTGCCGCGGCGGTCGGCCTCGGGCTGTTGGCGGGCAGACCCCAACGCTTCGTGCCGGCGTTGCTGTTTGCCGGCGCCTACGCGGCCGCCATCGCCATCCACACCGGGCGTCGCGATGGAGCGCACGCGGGCGGAACGATGCTGTTTCGAACCGGTGTCGCCACGCTGCTCGGGCTCGCGATCGCGGCGCCGCAGGTTCTGCCGACGCTGTCACTGGTCGGCGATTCGATCTGGGACGAAGGGGTCACACGCAAGGTATTCGAAGCCAACAGCCTGCTCGGAAAATCGCTCACCGGGATATGGCTTCCTTCGGGCGCACACGCGTGGGCGGAAGGAAAACTGTATCCGGGTGTGTTCGTCTACCTGGGAATCGCGGGCGGCGTGATCAGCGGAATCATCGGCGGGGTCGCGCGTATTCGCCGCCGCTCCCACGGGCCGATCGCCATCGACGCTCGCGCCGTGTTCTTTCTCGGCTCGTTCGTCGTGTGCCTGTGGTTGGCGTTGGCGGGACCGTTTGCGTACGAGATCAGCGGCGCGATCCCGGTGCTCGAGAGTCTTCGGTCTCCGGTTCGCTTCATGTTTCCTGCGGCGTTCGCCGCGGTAGCGTTTGCTTCGCTGGCCTTTCGGGATGCGCTTTCGCGTCGGTCGATTCCGCGAGGTGTAGTCGTCACTGCGGCTGGGTTGGCGTGCCTGGAGCTGATCGTAGTCTGCTGGAAGACCGCTCCGACCGGGCCTTCATCCATCTACGAAGTTCAACCGACTGTGCTGAACGAGTTTCCAAACGACGCGGTCGACGCTGTGGGCTTCCCGTATCGGTTCTACGCATCGGGCCAGTGGATCGCGCCAGCAGCGGTCGAGTCGACACCGGAACCAGCACTGCTCGAACGCTTTGCCGCCCTTCCGCTTTCGCGAAATCTGCCGATGCGGTTCGGGGGGCTGTCGAGCACCGGCTATGGCGAGCCCAAGCTGGCTTGGAAGGTTCCTACCTACAAGCGTCTGGTGCGAAACGAGATGAACGAACTCGGCGTCGCACGGCTGTTCATGAGCCATCGACTCAAATCGGGCGGCTATGAGTTCATTGGACGTCACGGCGTATCGTTCGTGTACGCGAACCCGACGCCGCTGCCGCGCGCAGTGTGCGTGACACAGCTGGTTTCGGCCGAGAGTTCGGACCACGCGCTGGCACTCGTGGCCGAGCCGACTTTCGATCCCCGCGTCGCGGCGGCCGTCGAGCGCGCCGTCGGCCCGGCAGACGCCACTGCCGCACCGTCTTGCGGCGTCCGCGCGCTTCACCGCTCGAACACGCGCATTTCGCTCGAAGTGCGGACCGACCAGCCCGGTTGGCTGGTGCTCTTCGATACCTGGGCTCCGGGATGGACGGCCCGGGTCGACGATACGCCCGCCCCGATCGAACGGGCCAACGGGATGTTCCGGCTGGTCGAGATCCCAGCCGGCAAGGTGAACGTCGATTTCCGCTATCTGCCGCCGGGCCTCCAGCTGGGGGAAGCCGTCAGTGCAGTCGCCGTACTGTTCTTCCTCGGAATGTTATTCCGAAGCCGCCATGAGAGCTCGCCTGCGGCAGCCTGAGAGGCCGGCGCGCCAGGGATTCTGACCTTCGGCGCCGATCTAGCGCGGGCTCGCGCGGCGCGTGGCGCTATGGTCTGCCTGCGCCCGATACGCGCGAGGAGCCCGATGTCGCACGACGCTACTGAAACGACACCTGAGGATCGAGAGCCCACGGATTTCATTCGCGAAATGATCGCCGAGGACGTTCGAAACGGGAAGAACGGCGGCCGTGTCGTCACGCGTTTTCCGCCCGAACCCAGCGGGTACCTGCACATCGGGCACGCCTTCGCGATCAACGTGAACTTCAGCGTCGCATCCGAAATCGAAGGCGGCGTGTACAACCTTCGCTTCGACGACACGAACCCGGAGGCCGAGGAAGTCGAATACGTCGAAGCCATCCAGGAAGACATCCGCTGGTTGGGATTCGACTGGGGCAACCGGCTCTTCTTCGCGTCGGACTACTTTCCCAAGCTGTACGCCTACGCGACGCAGATGGTCGAGGACGGTCTCGCCTACGTCGACAGCTGCGACGCAGACGCGATTCGCGAAAACCGCGGGAATTTCTACAAGCCGGGTGTCGATTGCCCGCATCGAGAGCGGTCGGTGCAGGAGAATCTCGAGTGGCTCGGCAAGATGCGCGCCGGCGAGCTCGAAGACGGCGCTTGCGTGTTGCGCGCGAAGATCGACATGCAGAACGCCGATCTGAACCTGCGCGATCCGCTGATGTACCGGATTCGACACTTTCGTCACCAGCGCACCGGCGACGAATGGCCGATCTATCCGTTGTACGACTTCAGCCACGGACTGTCCGACGCGATCGAAGGCGTGACCCATTCGCTGTGCTCGCTCGAATTTCTCGACCACCGCCCGCTCTACGACTGGTTTCTCGAAGCGTGCAAGACCGAGAACAAGCCGCAGCAGACCGAATTCGCGCGGCTGAACCTCAACTACACGATCACGAGCAAGCGCAACCTGCTGAAGCTGGTCAACGGTGGACATGTCAGCGGATGGGATGACCCCCGCATGCCCACTGTGCGCGGCATGCGCCGGCTCGGCTATCCCCCGGAAGCCATCAGGCGATTCTGCACCGAAGTGGGCGTCACCAAACGCGACGCGGTCATCGACATCGGTCGGCTCGAACACGCGGTACGCGATCACCTGAATGCGACCTGCCCGCGCGTGATGGGTGTGTTGCATCCGCTGAAGGTCGTGATCGAGAACTACCCCGAAGACCAGGTCGACGAACTCGACTGCCCCCACCACCCCGGCGACGAGTCGTTCGGATCGAGAACCATGCCGTTTTCGAAAGTCATCTATGTCGAACGAGACGACTTCATCGAGAACCCGCCCAAGAAATGGCATCGCCTGGGACCCGGACGCGAAGTGCGATTGAAGTACGCGTGCCTGGTGACGTGCACACGGGCCATCAAGAACGACGACGGCGAAATCGTCGAGTTGCGTTGCAACTGGGATCCCGAGTCCCTGGGTGGCGCCCCGGCGGACGGCCGCAAGGTGCGCGGGACCATCCACTGGGTCTCGGCCGCACACGCAGTCAAAGCACAGGTGAGCCTGTACGATCGGTTGTTCTCGGTCGAAAACCCGGGGGCCGAAGAGGACCCCATCGCGGTATTGAATCCGAACTCTCTGGAGGTCCTGACGGACTGCCTCGTCGAGCCGAGCCTCTCGACCATCGAACCCGGCACGCGGGTTCAATTCGAACGGATCGGCTACTTCTGCGCCGATCCATCGCTCGCCGAAACCGGACAGCTCGCATTCATCAAGACCGTCGGGCTTCGTGACACCTGGGCCAAGCAGGGTAAGAAGTAGCGCCTCCGTTCAGCCGCCGAGTACGAGCTCGGCGAACAACCGCAGTTGCTCTTTGTCCTGGGTTCCGATCAACAGCGAGGTCACCGGTGTCTCGCGCCACGCCGCGAGACGATCCTTGATCCGGTCGATCGGCCCGACGAGCGAAATCTCGTCGGCAAACTGGTCCGGCACGCTGGCGATCGCCTCGGCTCGCTTGCCCTCGAAGAACAGCTCCTGGATCTTCTGCGCCTCGGCCTCGTATCCCATCCGGCTCATCAGTTCCATGTGGAAGTTGCGCTTCTTCGAGCCCATCCCGCCGATGTAGAAGCCGAGCATCGCCTTGACGGGCATCAGGCCCGTCTCGACATCGTCGGCCACGTTGAAGATCGCCATCTGCGCGATCTCGAAGCCGGGCTTCGCGTTCTTCAACGAGTCCGCGTAGACCTCCGGGCGGTACGGCGAGTAGTAGAGCGGCAGCCAACCGTCGGCGATCTCTGCCGCAAGCGCGACGTTCTTCGGCCCCTCTGCGCCCATGAAGATCGGGACGTCGGCGCGAAGCGGATGGGTGATCGAGCGTAACGGCTTGCCCATTCCCCACGCGTTCTCCCCCGTGTAGGGCAGCGGATAGTGGGGACCCGCGCTCGTGACCGGCGCCTCTCGGCGCAACACCTGCCGAACGATGTCGATGTACTCACGCGTTCGCGCCAGGGGTTTCGAGAACGGCGCACCGTACCAGCCCTCGACCACCTGGGGACCCGAGACGCCGAGCCCCAGGATCACCCGGCCCTTCGAGAGGTGATCGAGCGTCAGAGTCGCCATCGCGGTCGCGGTCGGCGTTCGCGCCGAAAGCTGAACCACCGAGGTACCGAGGCGGATCTTGCTGGTGTGCGCCCCGATCCACGCCAGCGGCGTGAATGCGTCCGAACCCCAGGCCTCGGCCGTGTAGATCGAGTCGTATCCGAGGCTCTCCGCCTCCTTCGCAACGCCGATCAGATCCGCCGGCGGGCCGGCCCCCCAATATCCGAGTTGCATACCAATTTTCAATGCCATCTGTTTTCTCCTGGTCCCTGTCTTTGGGTCTGTCCGTTGGGTCGCTGGGTCTCCGAACCTTCGCCTAGCCCTGATTCGCGATACTTCGGAAGCGGAGGCG
>JAJDAM010000386.1 GCA_029261905.1 Deltaproteobacteria bacterium | reverse complement strand
AGATCGAAACGAGATCCGCGAGTTTTGCGGATGCCTCGATTCGCGTCGCGTCGAACACGCCTGCTGCGATGAAGGTGGACGCGCCGATTTCGACATCGTCTTCGATCACGACCCCGCCGGTAGAGGGAAAACGAACCGCGTCCTCACCCGCGCCGAAACCAAAGCTGAACGCTTCCTCGCCTATCACTACCGAACTCCCGATCGAGACGCGCTTGCCCAATTTTACCGGTCCTTGGATTCGCACGTTCGCGCCCAGCACGACGCCCTCACCCAGATCGACCGCCCCGTCCAGAACTGAACCCGGACCGATGGATACGCGCTCGGCGAGGATCACCTCCGGCCCCAACACCGCGGACGGATGAACGCCCGGCGCAATGAGAGCGCGGAAGAACTCGCGATAGACCCTGGCGAGATCGTATTTTGGAAATTCGCTCTCGATGATGCTGTAGCCAGCTTCACGCAGTGCCGGTGTCGCAGAACGCCGTGCCAGCACCAGCGAGTCCACCGGCGGCTTCGACAGCCCCTCGCAAGACGCCGCGTTGCAAAAGCTGATGCTCGCAGGCTCCGAATTCGGAAACGGGGTCAGTGCTCGGATGAGTGCCGATTCACCCAACAGGGAGCCGCCGAGAAATTGTGCGATCTGGTTCCCGGTGGCGGTCCGCTGCTTCGCCATTCGTCCGTCTCCACCCATCTGTCCGCCGCGCAGAGCCGGGTCGGATCGGCACGGAGATGTTGCGCGCTTATTGCTCACCCGATTCGATCCGGGTGGAGTTTTCGAGTCCACTGCGAATCGAGACGCTGAGAGTGAATCGCTCGAGCGGCACGATCATCGTTGCGCGTTCTCAGTTCGTCAAGCCTGCCGGCGGCAGGCGATGGATCTCGCGCTTTGGCTTGCCCAATTGGAGTAAGATGCAGCGCTGAAACGCCCTGTCACAGGGCGGAACCTGCAACCATCAACGATCGAGAACACGTCCGAGAATCCATGCGATCCGATTTTTCGCTGCGCGGCTACCGCGAACTCGTGAATGCGCTGCTGAGCCGAGACTATTCGGTTCGGGGATTCGTCGATGTGGAACCCGACAAGCGTCATCTCATCCTTCGGCACGACATCGACATGTCGCTCGAATCCGCACTGGCACTCGCCGAGGTCGAGCGCGAGATGGACGTTCGGTCGATCTACTTCGTGCTGCTGCGGTCGGGCTTGTACAACCCGTTCTCCGAACAGGGGATCGCCCAATTGAAGCGCATCCTCGATGCCGGCCACGAAGTTGGCTTGCACTTCGATGCATCTCTGTATCCGGAGGACCGAGCATCGCTCGAGGTCGCCTGCGAACGAGAATGCGAGCGGCTCGAAGTTCAACTCGGATGTGCGGTCGAAGTCGTGAGCTTCCATCGACCCACCGAAGTTCTGGTCGGCGCGGAAGGACTCTTCGCCGGGCGCACGCACGCCTACGAACCACGCTTCATCACCGAGATGGGCTACTGCGCCGATTCGCGCGGCGACTGGCACCACGGTCACCCCCTGGAGCACGAAGCCATCGCCGAAAACCGGGCGCTGCAGATGCTCACGCATCCCATCTGGTGGGACGCCCAGCCGGAAGAATCGGTGGTGGATCGGCTCGATCGGCTCGTGGACGAACACGCAGACGGATTTCGCAGCGAACTCGCCGAGAACTGCGAACCCTATCGTGACGCGATCAACAAACGAAGACCGGGCGCCGACTAGCCCCCTCGCCTCGCTGGCCCCAGACAGCGACGTCCTGGCGGTCCGACCCCACCCCCAGGCGCGGCTGAACGATCGAGACTGAAAGCGCCACCCACTCGAGAGCCGGCCTCGTTCACTCCGCAACGTGTCCGAGCATCGTCAAATGCAATGCGAAATGGTGAATTCGATCGAGTCGCAACATCTCGTTGAACCGATCATCGACGAACGCCGCGAGATTTCGTGCACCGAGGCCAACGGCTTCCGCCGCCAGATAGATGCGCTGGGCGATCGCACCCGATTCGACGAGCACATCGCGATAACGGCGATCGCCGAGCCCCAATCGGCCGAGGTCGCCGGCACCCAGCGCCGCCGCCATCGCAAACCCGACCGCCGCGGTTTCCGCGTTTTGCTGATTCAAGCAGGCAGCACGCATTTCCTTTGCGAACGAACCCTTCCGTACCGGTACCAACCGAGCTCGATTCGATGCGTACCGGTAGACCCCGGCTTCGAGCCCTGTGACCCGATGGGCGATGACGTAGATCGCTACGCCAGCCGCCCGTTCGAGTTCCGGGTTCCCTGCGGCAATCTGCAAGATCGAAGCGAGCTGCTCGATCGAGACGGGGCCGGGGCCGAAGCCTTCAGCGGAACGTCGCGAGCGAATCACATCGTGGACCAACGAACGCGGCGCTGCGACACTTGGAAGTTCGACTCCGTCAATATTCGGGTGAATGGCCGGGTCGACGATCGGCTCGCGAGCGCCAACCGTCGATACTCGCGCTTCCGAAGGCACCAACTTCGTGGCATCGTGAAAGCGTTCGATCACCGATTTCGATTCGAATCGGGCCGTGGAGCGTTGTGCTTCGTGCAAATGGATCGCGCTGTCGGAGCGTCGACTCGCAGCGAGGCTTTCGCGGCCCACCAGGTGGACCGCGCTGACGGCTTCCGTCCGACCGTCGACGTCCAGCAATTCGTTGAGTCGATCGTCCCAGAACCGCATCGGTGACACATCCGCCATGCCGATCGCGCGTGCGGCCAGGCGCAGATTCTCGCCGATGTGTCCGCTGTCGATCAGTGCGTACCGGTAACCACGATTGGCGTACTGGCTGGTGTAGCGCCCCATGACGTTCGTGAGCAGAATCGCCACCGCCGCATCGCCGAAGGGGTGCTCGAGCGCCGAGCCGACCTGCTCGATCAACGACCCTCTTCGCAATTGAATCATTCGATGGCGACCGACACCGTAGTAGTACAGCCCAGCCGGTACGCCGGTCACGCGCTGCACGATGACGTACACCTCACCCGCATAGCGGGCACCCGCCGACGGCGCGGCCCGCAACGGGATGGCGCCATCCGCGACGCGATAGCGGCCCGTGACACCGTTGGTGTGGAACAACAGCGCGGATAGATCGTCGGGTGACACTTCGCTGCCGTCGAACCCTCTCGCTGGCGCGTACCCGCCAACGACTTCCCCGAGCGACCCTCCGGACGATCGCGGCCTGGGCAATCCGATCCAGCCCAGCTCGGGATACGGCTTGAACGCGGGTCCAGCCTTGCCAGTTCGGCGACCGACGGCGCCGAATCGGGTATTTCTCGTTGCCACATGAATTTCGGGAAGCGATTCGACGGCGAACACAGAACTCGGCCCCGAAACCGCCGCGACGACCCCACCCAACGCTCGCAAGAACGTGCGGCGGGTGGCGCTCAGCAAATCGGGTCGACTCACAGACGATCTCTCTGCGCGCCTATTTCGTGTGTCTGGTTTCGCTGCCATCGTCGTCGGTGTCGATGTTCCGTCGGGCCGGCTCTTCGGAAACGACTTCATACTCCACGTCGATCACAGCGCCTGGATCCGGCGGGTGAGCCGCATCCACACGCGGGTGTTCACGCAACAGCGAGCGTGACAGAACGCTCCCCAGGGTTGCCAGAGGGATGAGGCCGGTCAGTGGAATCGTGCAGTAGACACCGGTAGCCAGTGCCGCCACCCAGCGACGATGGGGCGGAAACCCGAGAAAGGGTGCCAGCCAGTAGCCGACGATGGCACCGAGGATCAACCCGGTGTACAGGCCGATCGGACCGAACGTCGCGAGATCGAGCAGATCGATCGCGAGCGCCGCAAACATCGGGGCGACGATTTGCTTCGCGACAGATTTCCCATCTCGACTGGAGGTGGGTTCTGGCCGCGATTGGGAGGAGTGGTGTCGGTTCTGCATCTCGGGTTCCACGGTCACTCGCCGGCGCTGGTTGTACGCCGCACCAACAGACTACCGGCGAAACGTTCTGGGGCCCAATGCGGATCAATGTCGATCGGTCCCACCCCGAACGAATGCAACCGCCGCCGCCATCAGAAACAGTGCGACCATCGAGGCCACGAACATCTCGCCCGGGAGCGGACCGACAGCGGCTCGCTCGATCCACTCGTCCAGCGAGGTCGAAGCCGTAGGATGGTTGGAGATCTTGAGCGCCCACGCGAGCAGCTGCACGCCAAACAAGTACAGATAAACCCTACGCAAGCGACGCGCCATGGCCTTCCCCAATGGCATGGTCGGGGCGGTCCGTCCCAGATGAGTCGAGAGTTCTTCCGCGAGGTCACCGGCCTCGGCTCGAGCGGCCGACTCTTCCGAGCCGAGAGCCAACGCCGCCGGGCGGATCAACCCCTTTTCGAGCAGCAACACGCGCCGCTGCCACATGTGATAGAAGGTCAGTCGCCGCGCTTCCAGGATCAGAAAGCTGAGCGTCATCAGGGAGGCGATGAACATCACATAATGCGGGACCTGCCCGTTGCCCAGCGCAAACGACATGATCGCTGCCGTTGCACCAATCGCCCAATTGGTGGTCGTATCCATCCGCGTGCGCCAGATGTCGGCGCGGCCGACCATCGCACGGTAGTAGTGAGTCAGAATCGTCGGCGCGTCTTGCGGGCGAATTCCGGTCATCTTGCCTCCGTGGTCGCAGCCTAGCGCGATCGCGTCCGTTGCTGACAGGAGATGCGGCCGGACTCGATCTTTCCCTAACCTGCCGCGCAGTGCGGCCAGCGCCACCCATGCCCAGGAGTTCTCGCCTTGAGCGCACCGTTTTCGATGCAAGAACTCACAGAAGCCGGGTCTGGAGACGTGGCTCCGGTTCAAGAGTTCGGCGCCAGTGACGGAGTGGCGCTCGCCTATCGCGCGTACCTTCCCGAACACCCGATCGCTGCCGTCGTCTTCTATCATGGCGGTGGCGCGCATTCCGGCGCCGGTTACGCGCACCTCGCGGCAGGGCTGCGCGACGGCACGCAGATCGCCGTGTACACGCCCGACATCCGCGGACATGGCGAATCGGAGGGCGACCGCGGTGACGCTCCCAGCACCGAGCAACTCTTTCGCGACGTCGTCTCCTTCGTCGACTTCGCGCGCGCCGCGCATCCCGATCTGCCGCTGTTCGTTGGGGGGCACTCATCCGGTGCCGGGCTCGCACTCAACTATGCGACCTGGTCGGGCCACGAGCCAGTCGACGGGTACCTGTTCCTCTCCCCGCAGTTGGGGTTCCGTTCCAAGACCGAGCGATCGAAGACGCAGGCGGGCGAGACGCCCTTCGCCGAAGCCCGCATCACACCGTTCATCATCCATGCGATGACCGGCCGCCTGCTGATGGGACACAACAAAGCCGTACGCTTCCACTACCCGCCCGAAGCCCTCCAAGCCGACCCACGCATCGTCACCGCCAATACCGTCAACCTCGCCAACGCACTCACCCCACAGTCCCCCCAACGGCAATTCGCGAGATTCTCCGATCCATTCGGTCTATGGATCGGCGCCAACGACGAAATCTTCGACCCCGAAAAAGTCATCGAGTTCGGACACAGCGCCACCCAATCCCGAACCAACAGCACCTCCACCATCATCCCAAACCAAACCCACCTGGGAATCCTGGTCACCGCCCATGAATTCATCGGTCCGTGGCTAGAGCAGCAAATCACTCGCTCGAACGGCTCCTAGTTTTCGTGCCAGTGGATGTATTGCCCGTGCGGTCCGCACGTGCCCAACAACCGATCCTCGCCGTTCGGCCAGATGCGAAGCCGCAGTTCGCACTTCTCGAAGCTGGGTGGCTCCATGCGGAGCCAGGCAAGCGGGTGGGTCGATCCGCTGGCTTCCCCCACGCGTTCCATCAATGCCTCGATCCCCCGCTGCTCGTCGCGGTCGATGTAGTGCCACACCACCGAGTGGAACAGCACCGTGGTCACCGAATCCGCCGGCTCACTCAAGCGGGCTTCGAGCCACGGAAGCGCGGCCGAGTGATCGATCCGTACACCTTCTCGCACGACGGCATCGGCTGCTCGCAAGAAGCGTTCTCGGCGCTCGGGTTGGTCGGCCCAGATGAACGTTTCGAGGTGTCGCAGGGACTCGGGGTCCGAAAGATCGTGTGGCGTCAGGTCGCACGCATGACGCGAGGCCACTTCGAGCGGTGCGTCGAGGGCTGGCGGAGCGCCGCGCCATTCTGTCGTCAGCAGCAACTCTCCCTCCGCATCTCCCCAACGGTGACGCCCGAGCTCGTAGCGATAGCGGTCCCAGAGCTGGTTCAGCCCTGCGCTTGCGCCGATCTCGAGCACCCTCAATGGAAGTCGGGTTGCGGCCGCAATCTCGAGAAAGCCTACGAGCAGTGCGGCCGAGCGACGAACTTCGTTCGTCTGTACAGGTACGTGGAGTCGGTCGGCAACGAAGCTTCGGTGATCCCGAACGGTGTCGATGAACACATCCTCGACTTCGGGGTACACCGGTTTTCCGCCGGCCGAGGGGTAGTGGACGGCCAGCACGGGCGCTCGACCAGCGAGTACCAGATGATGTACAGCGCCCATCAAACGCATCGCAACCGCTTGCACGATGGCGTTCCCCTCCCAACCTTCCAGCAGCTCTGCCACGATGCCGCCGTTCGCGTAGTCCTTGCCAGCGCGCGCGATCAAAGAGCCGTAGAGCGGTGAACCGTCGCGCGCGCAGCTTTGCGCCTGGACGTCGAAGTACGCTTCCCATTGCTCGGCCGTCATGGAACCGAATATGGCGACCCGAGGCGCTTCGCGCATCGTTGATCGAGTCAACATACGAGTTCATTTCAGGCGCTCATTTCAGGCGCTCATTTCAGGGGTTCATTTCAGGGTGTTGGCCGTTTATCGGACTCGAACCGGGGTCAGCTCACCGGGAACGACTCCACGATGTCGCGCATGAACGTCAACACGTTTGCGCGCTGCTCCGGCGTCGACTCGCCTAGCCGCACCACGACGAGATCCCGTGCCGGATCCACGACGATATATTGGCCGCGGTAACCGCTGGCATTGAAACGACCCGATCCGTCCTGCGCGAGCCACCAATGCGCGCCGTATTCACCACCCGACGCCGGGGCCGGGGTACGCGCGTAATCGACCCAACCCCGCGGAAGGAGACGCTCGCCTTCCCACACACCGTCGCGGAGATAGAGATAGCCGAAGCGCGCGAAGTCGTGCGCGGTGGCAAAGAGGAATGAAGAGCCGATCCAGGTTTCTGCCGGGTCGAAGCGCAGCGTCGCGGATTTCATCCCGATCCGGTCGAAGATCTCCCGCCTCAGGAATGCTTCGGTCTTCGACTTCTCGGAGATGCCGGCGCCGACGATTCTTCCAACGAGCGCAGACAAGATATTGCTCGTCCCACTCGAGTAGTTCCAGACCGTGTCCGGGGCGTGATCGAGTGGCAAGTTGGAAGCATATTCGGCTACGTCCTGCTGGCCTCGGCCGAAGAGCATCCGGATGCAATCGGACCCGTGTTCGTCCACGTAGTCTTCGAGAAAGCGCAATCCGCTCGACATTCGCAACAGCTGATCGACCGTCAACGCAGCCCGCGGATCACTCGGATCGCGCCAGGCAGGAACCTCGGCTCGCTCGCTGATGTCCAGCTTTCCGTCGCGCACCAGTGTTCCGATCGCGCACTGCAGAACGCTCTTTGCCATCGACCACGAGATGAACGTCGAGTCGGGCGTGTGTTCGGGCGCATAGCGCTCGGCGACGAGCGACCCGTGATGTATCGCGACGACTGCGTGAGTGACTCCGTAGGTCTCGGGCCAGGGCTGCTCGAACACGCGATCGAGCGCTTCTCCGATCCGATCGCGATCGACCGTCGAGTCGGGATCGCTTTCCGGCCAGCGGTTGGTCGACCACGGAATGGCTTGCGGGTGAGGGCGGAGCGGGATCAGATCAGACAATGGAGTTCATTCCTCGATAGCGTGATGATGGAGGGTGTGGTGCTGTTGGGAGTCAGCTGGCGCTACACGGTATTCTGACGGCGTCATGCCGGTCCATCGCTTGAACGCCCGATAGAAGGAACTGGGATCCGAGAAACCCGCCAGGTACACGATCTCTTCGATCGGCAGGCCTGTCCGAGACAGATGACGCAACGTGATCTGCCTTCGCAAGCCGTCCACGACTTCACGGTAGCTCGTGCCCTCATCGGTCAGGCGTCGCTGCAGGGTTCGCGGGCTGACCTGCAGCCGGGCCGCTGTGCTCTTGAGTTCGAGTTGTCCCAGTTCGAGGATCGGGACGAGGCAATCCTCGACCTCGCGAGCGAAACCGGTACCGAGGAGTTTCCGAAGACTCTCGGCCGCGAACTCTTCGTGCGCTCGAGCCAATCTCGAGTCGGCGTGGATCGAAGGCCGGTCGAGGTCGATGGATGCGATCGACATGCCACCCGTCGTCGCGTCGAAATGGACCGGACAACGGAAGATTCTCTCGTGCTCGGAGGTATCCGCGGGACACGGGTGCCTGAAGTGAACCTCCAGAAAATCGAACTCGTCATTCGTGATCCAGCGGCAGTATTTCAACACCACGACAGCCATGTTCTCGCGCTGATCGCGTGTTTCGGGGGTACCGCCGGCGCCGAACTCGAGCCGAATGAAGCCAGTGCTTCCGCGATCTTCCAGTGCGAGACGGCCTCCCGACCCCAACAGACGCTGGTAGCGAAACAGCCTGCCGAGTCCCTCCCGGAGCGTACGGCTGCTCATCGCCAGATAGACAGCCACATTGAATGCACGCGGTTCGATCTGCTCTCCGAGGTGCAGGCCCATGTCGGGATCGTCGAGCAAACGGGCCGCTTCACTCCAGACCCTCACCGTCAGCAAGCGAGGGATTCGAGCGTCCGGATCCTCCAAGATTTTGGGATCGACGCCCACCGATTCGAGAAGCGCGGCAGGATCCAGTCCCAACCCCCGAAAGCCATCCAGTATGACCTGCAGATAGACACTGCTGAGGGTGGTCTCAGTCATCGAGGAAGAACCCCGTGGGAGGCCGAAGTCTCGTTGTCCAGAGCGGTGTAGAGTACCACCCGCGACTGGCTCACGCCGTGTGATTTCCAGTTCGGTGTGCCGTCATCGTTTCACCGCGCGCCTCCGAGTCTGATATTTTTGGCGCGGGCAAGCGGGCAAGAAGGAAATCGACCAGAAGTCCAGAAGCAGTGGCGGGGGCGGTCATGGGAAACAGACTCAGCGAGAAGTCCGCCGTGATTACCGGCGGTGCGAGTGGGTTGGGCGAGGCGACGGTGCGTCTGTTCGTCGAGCACGGCGCACGCGTACTGATCGCCGATGTTCAAGACGCCCGCGGCGAAGCGCTGGCGAGCGAACTCGGTGCGGGCGTTCTCTACCAGCGAACGGATGTGTCGAGCGAATCCGATATCGCAGCCGCCGTCGATCGAGCGGTCTCCGAGTTCGGTTACCTCGACACGATGTTCAACAATGCGGGGATCGTTGGGGCCGTAGGTCCGATCGACGAGACACCGGCGGAAGAATACGACGCGACCATGGCGATCCTGCTGCGCGGCGTCTTTCTGGGTATGAAACACGCGGCGCGAGTCATGAAGCCGCGCCGTTCCGGTTCGATCTTGTGCACTTCCAGCGTCGCCGGCCTGCAGGGTGGACTCGGACCGCACGTCTATGCGACGGCGAAGGCCGCGTTGGTCGGACTCACCCGCAACGTTGCGGCCGAACTCGCGCATTTCAACGTGCGGGTCAACTGCATTGCTCCTGGCAACATGGCCACGCCGATGGTCGCCGACATGATCAGCGGTGACCCAGCCGCGGTCAGTGAAGCGGTCGAATCCCTCGCAACGTTTTCGCCGATCAAAGGGCGCGCCGGGCTCGCGGCGGACATCGCGCATGCGGCCCTCTGGCTCTCCAGCGACGACGCGGGTTACGTGACGGGCCAGACGCTCGCAGTCGATGGCGGTCTGACAGTCGGGACCGCCAACTCGATCCCGCCGCTTTTCCGCAAGCACTCGCCGATGATCCGCGAGCGCGGAAAACGCGGCCTCTAGCCATTGGGCGCCATCGATTGGCTCGTCCCTGAAGCAGAAACGGAAGCGGGGACCGTCGACGGAGCCAGGCTATTCCGAATCAGTGCAGCGCTTGCCGTAGCGCTTCACGCCGTGCTGATCTTCGGACGTGACGGTGTCTGGGGAGGCGGCGATCTCGTTCCGCACCTTCACGTCATGGACGCAATGCGAGAGTCCCCCGGTCTCTACAACACCTACGCACCGGGCTACTCGATGCTCGGCGCGCTGGTGACACCACTGCTGGGCGTCGAGCAATACGCAAAACTATTCGCGTTCGGTGCGTCCCTGCTGCTGATGCTGGGGTTCCGGTTATTCCAGCGAGCCGCACGGCTGCCAGCGGCCTCGTCTGCAGTGTTCGTGTTCACCCCCTACCTGTTGGCCTTGTCGACGTGCACGCCCAAGGTCGAGGCTGTGGGCTACGGAATCCTTCTGATCTGTGTCGCGATGCTGCTCGAGAAGAAATACGTCGGAGTCGTCATCGCGCTGGGGTCGTGTTTCTACTGGCACACCGCTTCGGCGCTGCTGTTGGGTCTCGTCGGTG
>JAJDAM010000385.1 GCA_029261905.1 Deltaproteobacteria bacterium | reverse complement strand
AGGTTCGACTTGTCGAACTCGAACTCGACACCGCGCAACACGATTCGGCCGCCGCACGGGTCGGGCGCCGACGGAGCCGGTCCGGCGAACACGCCGTGGACGAACTTCATGAAGTTGTCCTCGCCCCACGTCTCCGAGAGGTTCTGCGAGGTGCCACAGCTGGTCATCGCGGACAACTCTGCAAGGTATTTCGCACCGTCCGGGTTCTCGCCGAAATGGACGGTGTGAATGCAGACTTGTTCGGAGTAGCTGTCGATCAAGCGCTGAGCTGCATCCTTCGAACGCATCACGCTGTCCGGCATGCCGTCCGAGAAGATCACGATGGCGGCGGTGCCGCTCTTCATCTGCAGCGATTCCTGGACTTCACCGAACACGTACTCGAGCGGTGTCGTTCCGCCGTAGCCGTGCAGGTCGCCTAGCAACCGCAAGCTGTCCGCCTTCGATCCGAGCGCTCCGCGATTGAACGGCGCCAACGGGGATACGATCCGCTCGTCGCCGCCGAAGCCAATCAGCGACGCGTCATAGTTTCCGGGGTACTTCGCCCGGGAGTTTCCCTCCGGCATCGCCTTCACGAACGACTGGGTCATCGCCTTGATGTAGGGATGAGTTCCAGAAACGTAGGTCGTGCCCGATGAGTCGGCGATTACGATCGCCTGGCTCGGCACTCTCCATTCGTTCGACGCAAACTGCAGCGGACTGACGTTCCGCGGTTCCTTTGATGGAAGCATCTTCGCCGCACAGCCCGCCGCAAACGCAGCGACCAATACCACGAGCAACAACTTGATTCGCATTTCGCCCCTCCGATTTAACGTCATTGTCCGCACGCATGCTCCGCACGCATGCGACGCGCACTCCCTCGGGCAATCCGCCGAGTGAAGTCGATTCGCAATTTCCGATGGAACCCTAGAGGCTGAAGCGTGTCAAAGCAACGAATCTCGCATGCAAACTCTGCATCTGAGCCGAATAACCCCCTGAATTCATGGGTTCCTCGACACGGTCACCCGAGGAACGGGGTGACCGGAAGTCAGAAATCCGCAGCCGGCCGCTGGGGCGATTCGGGCCTTGGTGTCTGCTGGTACCTCAAGAGGTCGGGCGCAGCATCGGGCTGGACACACGCCGCGGACCGGCTTCCTAGCCGGGCTTTCGACTCCGACTCACGCCCTACTCCGGTATCGGCATTCCATCCGCGTCCAAGATCTGGATCTCCCCCAGATCGAGTTCACGAATGCCGGCCTCGATCTTCTCCCGATCTCCGATGACGACCCAGGTCAGCCCCTCCGGGCGAATCACGTCGGTCGCCGTTTCGCCGACCTGCGTCACATCGAGTCCGTGCACTGCGCTCGGGTAGTTCTGCCAATAGTCGTCTGCGAAGCCGAATCGCACGATTTCTTCGATCGATCCTGCGATCGAGTCGATCGTCTCCCAGCGGCCAGGCAGCGTCAGCGTCTGCTGGTCGACCACCCTGGCCATCTCGTCCACGGTCGGCGGACGCGTACCCCGGATCTCGCGAATCTCGCGGTCGATCTCTGCCATCGACTCCTTGGTCTTGTCGGTCTGGACTGCCGCGAAAGCGAGAAACGGTCGCTGACCACGCGCATCGATGAAGTAGGTGCGCGCGCCGTACGACCAGTGTTTGTCTTCCCGCAGATTCATATTCAACCGCGCTGAAAAACTCCCGCCCAACACCTGGTTCATCGCCTCGATTGCGATCTCGTTCGGATTCGCTTTGGGGGGCGCAACGTGACCGACCAGCAAAGTCGATTGCAGCGAGCCCGGAAGGTCGATCAGGAACACGCGCATCTGCTCCGGTCGCTCCACCAGCCCGACCGGCTTCGTCGGAACATCGCCGGGCAGCCAGTCGCCCAGCAGCGCTTCGAGCTGCGGCAGCAGGTCTTCGAGCGTGGTGTCACCCACCACGACCAGCGTGGCGTTGTTCGGGCGGAACCAGCGCTCGTGGAACGCGCGTAGAAGGTCTGGCGTGAGCGCAGTCACCGAACCGGTGTTGCCGGTACCGCTGAACGGGATTCCGTAGGCGTGGTCGCGGCCGTACAACAGCGGCGGGAATACCCGCAAGCCGATCGCCTGCGGGGTCGCCTGATCTCGCGCGATCGACGCGAGCTGCTGCTTTTTCGCCCTCTCGAATTCCTCCTGCCCGAAGGCCGGATGGAGGACGACATCCGCGAAGATGTCGAGCGACGCGGCCAGGTTCTCTTTCAGTGAATTGAGTCGAACCGAGGAGTGATCGAGGTTCGATTCCACCTGCAAGGTGGCACCGAGCAGCGCGAGCTCCTCGCCGATCTCCAGCGCTCCCCGACTGGTCGTTCCCTCGTCGAGCATGTCGAGGGTCAGCTTCGCCGTGCCCGGGCTCGCGAGAGAATCCGCCGCATACCCGGCATCCAGATGCAAATCGACTTGAATCAGCGGTACATCGTGTCGCTCTGCGAGCACCACGGGCAGACCATTCGACAGCGTCGCGCGTTGGAGTTCCGGGAATGTGGGAGTTGGCCATTCCGACGGGATCGGCAGCTGGGTGCGATCGACGTCACTGGTCGTGGTCTCGCCCGATTCGAACGGATGGACTTCGAGGATGGTCTCGCCGCTTCGCAACCAGCGCTGGCTCGCACTCCGGACCTGATCCGGCGTCGCACTGGCCGTTCGACTCAGGCTCTGTTTGTACGCGTCCGGGCTTCCTCCGAAAACCTCGCTGCGGGCCAGGATGTCGGATTTGCCGCCAAAACCGCCAATGCGTTCACTACCGCGCAAGAACGCTGCGCGGTACTCGCTCTTGACCCGATCGAGTTCCATCTCGGTCGGGCCGTCCTCGATGAAGCGCTCGACCTCTTCGTCCAGCGACCGCTCGACAGCTGCCAGGTCTTGCCCGGGACTGACCGTGGCCCAGACCACCAGGAGTCCACCGATCTCGCGCAACCACACGAACGCGGCCACGTCGGTCGCGATCTGCTCGTCGTACACGAGCCGCTTGTGGAGCCGTGAGCTCTTTCCCATTCCGAGCACGTCGGTCGCCAGATTCAAGTAGTCCCCGTCGGCGCTGCCGATCTCGGGGACGTTCCAGGCCTTGATGATCCGAGCCTGAGGCACACGGTCTTCGAGGATTCGACGTTGCACGCCGTGCTCGGCTGCAATCCAGACCTTGTGTCGAGACAGCGGCGGCCCGGCTGGAATGTCGCCGAAGTACCGCACCGCCGACGCGTGAACGGCTTCCGCATCCACATCACCGGCGACCACGACGATCGCATTGGTCGCGCCGTAGTATCGCTTGAACCAGCCGTGCACGTCGTCGAGGCTCGCGGCATCGAGGTCTTCCATCGA
>JAJDAM010000384.1 GCA_029261905.1 Deltaproteobacteria bacterium | reverse complement strand
CGTGTCCGCAGCAGAGGGTTTCATGAATAATGCGGGCTGACCCTCAACAGCGGAGACTGACCCTCGCGATGAATCGGTTCTCGCCAGAGCAACTGCCGATCGAGGTCGCTTCGCGCGACCTCGCGCGGGCCGCCCGGCTGCTGGTCATTCGCAGCCAGCGGGAAGCCACCGGCCTGTTCGCCGGAAATTACGTGAGTGCGTTTCGCGGCTCCGGGCTCGAATTCGAGGAGTCTCGGCCATACGTCCCCGGCGACGACATCAGGACGCTCGATTGGAATGCAACCGCACGCATCGGACAACCTTTCGTCAAGCGTTTTCGCGAAGAGAGAAATCAGACGGTGTTGTTCGGACTCGACGTATCCGCGTCGATGCGCTTTGGCACGAGCGGACTCACGAAGGCCGCCACCGCCGTTCATGCGCTGGCGCTGATTGCGGCCGCATCCGGTCGGGCGGGTGATTCGAGCGGCCTCGTCTCGTTCGACTCTCGAGTGCGCGAACGGGTACCGATCGGCCGCGGCATGGCTCACACGTGGGGTTTGATTCGGCTCGCGGTCTCCGCTGCGAGCGCCAGCCGTGGCACGACCTCCCTCGAAAGCGGGCTGCGCGCGCTCCGAATCCAATGCCGACAGCGCTCGATCGTGGTCCTGTTTTCGGATTTTCGCGACGAAGCGCTGCTGCCGTCTCCCCCTGCGGCAACCGAGACCCGTCGAACTACGCGCATGCGGACCGAACTATCGCGGCTCGCACAGGCCCACGACGTGATCGCAGCGGTGCCGATCGACCCGCGTGAGATCGAACTGCCGAAGGTCGGGATGATTCGAGTCGATGACCCGGAACGCCCGGGAGCCACATTGGTCCTGAACACGGGTTCGCGCCGCACTCGGGCACGCTATCGCGATGCCTGCGAGACCGCGCGCAAGCGACTCGAAGCGGAGTTCCGAAGCAGCGGTGTCGAAACGCTCTGGCTACGTACCGATCGCAGCCCACTGCATGCGCTGGGACGCTTCTTTCGCGAACGCGCCATTCGGCGCAGCCAGGTTTCGGCGTGACGGTCGACCCCGACCCGCACGAGAGCGCGATCACGAGACGGCCTTCGCGAATCGTGATCGCGACACTTTTGTTGGTCACGGGAGTGATCGCGGGAGCACTCCCGGTGGGCTGCGGGGACGGACTCGCCGGGGACGCAAAGAAGATCGTCTACAATGCACCGGTCCGATCACGAGCGATGTGGGTCCTCGAGCCGGCCACGATCGGTATCGGCGATGTGGCGACATTGGAAATGGCCGTCGTCACTCGACCCAATCACCGCGTGCGTCCGTTCGCGACTCCCGAGCAGGTGGCGGGCCTCTGGATCCTCGAAGTCGAAACACTACCCGTCAGTCAGCAGGCGAACCGTTGGGTCCATCGAACGCGAGTTCGCATTCGACCGCGGGAGATCGGGCGATTCGATTGGCCATCGACACAGATCGAAGTCGAGAGTGACGGTGTCGTCGAGAATCTGATCGCGGAAGGCCTGCCGATCGAGGTTCTTTCCGTCGTCCCGCAGTACATCGGGAAGCTGACTCCTTTCGGCCTGCAACCGCTGCACGCCGAATCCAACGCGAAAGCTCCTTGGGCGTGGGCCGCGGGGGGGGCCGGTTTCACGCTTGGCTGCCTGGCCTTGTTCTGGCTGGCGCGCCGCGAATCCAACAGACCGCAAGCGACAGCCAGCAACCGCCGACTGGGTGTTCCACCGTGGGTGACCGCGCTAGCGGCCATCGAGACGTCGCTGGAACAGGTGGACCGCGACCCGATTCTCGCGTGTGCTTCGGCGTCGGCCGCGCTTCGGAATTACATGGACCGAAGGTATGGTGGTGGCAAGATGGCGCCGGGTGGGGCCAGCGCAAACGTCGGTGCGGAAACCGATCATGTCTCGAGTTCCATTGCCAGTTCCATCTTCTGTTCCATCTTCTGTACTACAGAAGAACTCGAGCGATCGACTCCTCCCTTTGCGGCGACCTCGCGTTGGCCGAAGTTCGTCTCTCTGCTTCGCAAGCTGGACCAGTTTCAATTCTCGGCTCCGCCTGGCGCAGCCTCCTCTCGGAGCGGTGCGCCGGAGGTCATTCGCGAGGTAGCCGCGTTCGTCCGCGACTCGATCCCCAACGAGGTTGCGAGGTGACCGAGTTCATCGTCGAATTCGCCGCTAGCGTCGGCATCGACCGCTTCGAGCGTCCCCTGTGGTTGCTGTTGGGGCTGCCGGCAGCAGCCGCTTGGATCATCGCGGTCAGAACGCGACCCGCTTCACTCGCGTGGTCCGCGTTTGCACAAATCAGAAACGCGGGAGGACGACGTTTCGATTTCATCCAGTCCGTATCGAACCTGCTGCGCGCTGGTTGCGTGGTCGCTCTTCTGGGCGTGCTCGCGGGTCCCGTCGGTCTGCACCGACTCCCCCCAGAGCCGGGCTACGGGCTCGACCTCGTGCTGGCGCTCGACGCCTCGGGAAGCATGCGTGCGCTCGACGCCGAGCAGCGAGGCGAAAACCGCACCCGCATTGCGTTGGCGCGCGAAGTCGTCGCCCGTTTCGCCGAACACCGGGCCGAGGTTGGCGACCGGGTGGCTCTTGTCGTGTTCGGCGAATCGGCCTTCACGCAATGTCCGCTGACCAGCGATGGTCGGTTGTTGGCCGACGCGCTCGATCGCGTGGAGGCCGGCGTCGCGGGCGAGGCGACCGCTTTGGGCGACGCACTCACATTGGCAGTCAAACGCGCTCTGGGTGCCTCGGCGGTCCCGGGTGTCGGCTCGAGTGTCGGCTCGGGTGCTCTTCCGGCAGTGGGCTCTGCCACGACGCCACCGGCGAGAGATTGGACCGCCGGGCGAGTCGTCGTGCTGCTGACCGATGGGCGGAACAATGCCGGGGCACTCTCCGTGGAGTTGGCCACCGCCGTCGCCCGCACCGAAGGGATTCGGGTCCACACCGTCGGTATCGGATCGGCAGGCGCCGAGGTCGCAATGGCGCCGGCCGAGGGCGTGTCCCGCAGCGGGCCCCGATTCGAGCGAGTCGACGTCGACACCGATGCGTTGCGCCGCATCGCGAGCAGCACCGGTGGCCGGTTCTTCTCGGCGCGCTCGTCGGAAGACCTCGACGCGGTCTATCGAGAAATCGATGCTCTCGAACGCATTGCGCGCCCGCTTCCACCGCGAATCCACCACTCGGACCGACCCGAGCCGTTGCTCGCACTGGCCGGGAGTTTCCTGATCGCCGAAATCGCAGCGGCGCGCGTTTTTCGTCGGCGCGTTTCATGAGGTGCGACAGGACACTGGATCCGTCGACGCACTGCACCTTCGCGAAGATTCGGAGTGCCGGGGCGACGCATCCGTGACAGTCGCTCAGCTCGCACATCCCGAGTGGTTCGCAGAGGTGATCTGGACGCTGATCGCGGTCGGAATCGGTCTCGCATTGGCAGCGT
>JAJDAM010000383.1 GCA_029261905.1 Deltaproteobacteria bacterium | reverse complement strand
GCCGGCGACGCCGTGCGCTGTTGATCGGGCCCGGTCTCGCACACGCACCACAGAAGTGGTCGAGTGATTCAGCGCTGTGGATCGCGTTGGTTGCCATCGCCATCGCGCTGCTCGGCCCGCGCATCGGCGAGCGCTTGGTCGAAGCCAGCGCCAGCGGTGTCGATGTAGTGCTGGTCATCGATGTCTCGCGAAGCATGGACGCGGAGGACACGCCGCCGAACCGGCTCGACCGCGCTCGTCGCGGAGTCGAGCAATTGCTGTCGCGACTCCAGCCGACTGACCGCGTCGCTCTCGCGGTATTCGCGGGTCGCGGTGTGTTGTTGACTCCGCTGACGCCGGATCGATACGCGCTGATCGAGTGGATCTCGAACCTCGACACCCAGTTGATTCGCCCGGCAAGCTCGAACCTCGCAAGCGGAATCCGCGCAGCAGTCGATGCCTTCGAAACCGGCAGTGAACGACCCCGTGTGATCGTGGTTGCGAGCGATGGCGAGGATCCGAACCAGGGCGCCGAGCTGGGCATTGAAGATGCGCTGGCTGCCCAGTCGCGGGTGATCGCGATTGCGCTCGGTACCGAGCTGGGATCGGCGATCCCAGCGTCGGGCTCGACGCTGCGCGATCGAGTCGGCCGGGTCGTCGTCACGCGACGTCACGGCGAGCGACTCGCTCGCCTGGCTGAGGCGACGTCCGGTTCGGTGTTCCTCGCAGACGAATGGGGCACCTTCGATTTCGACGCGGTGGCCTCGGAAATCCGACGTGACGCCGGACTGATCACCGGGCAGCGAACCGTTCGCCGGGTGCAGGCGATCCGCGTGGCGCCCTTTGCAGGCCTGGCGATCTTGCTGCTGCTCGCGGAAGGGATGCCGCGAGCGCGACTGCCACACCCGATACGCTCCCGAGTTCGCCTGCTACACCGCCCCCTGCGCCGATTCCGACAGCGTGCGAGCACGGTTGCGGGGCTGGCCGTACTCGCAACGCTCCTCGGTGCAGGACCCGCGCGATTCGAATCACCGAAGGTTGCGGCAGACGCCGCACTCGGTGCGATTGCCGATGCGCAACGAAGCGCGGATGCCGCCGCGGTCGCGCCACCCGAAGCCGTAGAGCCATGGGTTCGGCGCGAGCCGCGCAACGCGCTTGCGTTGATTTCGCTGGGCCACGCGCGATTCGCGCACGGAAATCCGGTCGGCGCTGCCAACGCTTTCTCAGCGGCCGCGTTGTACGCGACCGACGCGCGCACTGCAGCCCATAGCCATTTCGGGTTGGGTGTCGCTCGGCTCGAAAGCGGTGATCTCGAGGCCGCGCGTGATGCGTTCTTCGACTCACTGGCGTTCGATCCCACAAACGACGAGACGCGCTTCAACCTCGAGTGGACGCTCGCTGCGCTGGTCGAAACCCCTCCCGACGAACCACCACCGGACACCGGTCCGGACGACGAACCCGAGACTTCGAATTCGGAACGCGACGACTTGGAGGCCGATCGCGAACAACCGGCACCGTCTTCACAGAGCGAGCCGGAGCCCCAACCTGGCTCACGACCGGACAACGACCCAACCAGCGGCGATCCCCTGCCCTCACAACTGAGTGAGCGGCAGCAATTGCGTTCACTGGCTCGGGTCACCGACGATCTCGAGCGTTCGATCCGGGCCGCGACACGTGCCGTCGAGGGTCCCGACGATCAACGTGAGAGTGACAGCTGGTGAGACGAACGGCCGTCTGGGCGGCACTCGCGGTGCTGCTGCTTCGGAGCACGGCAACCGCATCGACGCCACCTTGTGTCGCTCGCGCGGCGCTCGAACCCGATTCGGCCTTCGTCGGCCAGCAAGTGGTCTGGAAGGTGCATATCGACAGTCGCGACGACGTGGCGGAAATATCGTGGGTCGACACGCCGGCGTTCGCCAGTATCCGAACCGAGCGACTGCCCGGATCGCCCGTCGTGCCAGAGGCCAGAGAGACGCCTCCTCGGTACACCACACGCGAGGAACATCGGGCACTGTTCGCCGAGCGTACGGGCGAGATACCGATCGAATCGCCGGGGCTCCTGTGCAAGCTCAGCAACGGTGTCGTGCTCGACACCCCCGTAGCGCCGGTCACGTTGAGTGTGCTGCCGTTCCCAGCATCCGGGCGACCCGACGATTTTGCGGGTGTGATCGGACCGTTGGTGCTGCAGACGCACGTCGATCGCGACCAGCTCTCGCTGGGCGAAACGATCCACGTGACGGTGTCGATCCGGGGCGCCGGAAATCTCTGGGACGTGGCCGACCCGCTCCGTGATTGGAAGCCTGCGGAGACAGACCTGTTCACACGAAAGCCGCAGCTCGAACTCCAGGCCGGCAAGCGCCTCTCGGTACAAAAAATCTTCCGCTACGAAGTCGTGCCGCGAAGCGCCGGAACCATCTCGGTTCCACCCCTCTCGTTGAGTCATTTCGAACCGATCGAAACTCGCTATGCCGTGGCTCGCTCCGCGAGCATCGAAGTGGCTGTATCACCCAGACTGAGACAGCCGACGAAGCCAGCCCAACCCGATCGCGCGCCACCGCTTCCGGCTACCGAACCGCACACGGTTCCGTCGCGAAAGCTCCCAGTCATCGCCTTCGTCGTCACCGTCGCGCTGGCGATCGCGCTGGCGCTGTGGCGACGCTCGACGCGAGTCGGGTCTGTCGCCGCTCCGATCGAAACCGGTGATGCCGATCGGGATGCGGGCGAATGGGTGCGCGCGCTGCGCGCTGCGCTGGATTTGCGCGCCGCGGAGACCGCGGCGCAACCCGCTGGAAAATCGGCGTCCGAGACCCGGTCAGCCTCCGAGGCCGAGGCCGCGAAACTGCTCGAGGCGCTCGAGCGATCGCGCTTCGACCCGAACACCGAACCACCCCCCCGTGAAGCGATCGTCCACGCCCTCGAGCGACTGCGCGGCTCGGGGCATGGACGCACGTGACCGGATCCCGTTGCTGTCCTGATTCGAAACATCTCGAAGCGGAGG
>JAJDAM010000382.1 GCA_029261905.1 Deltaproteobacteria bacterium | reverse complement strand
GCCCTGCAGCTTCGCACCTTTAGCCACATCGCCGGCGGCAACACGCTGTTCAAAGCACTGGGACACCCCGCTGTTGCTCCGCGTGCGCTCCGGCTCGTCGAAACCCTCTCGAAGAGCGGGCGGGTGGCGATCTACGACCCCGATGGAGTCGTGGGCGAGTTTGCGCAGCTCTACGACCCGGTCTCGTGGCAGATCGCCGGGACGTACGTTCAACAGGCTGACCACTTCGGCCGGGACGTGCTGGGATTCCCGGCCGAACCGATCACCGCCTTGCCGTTGTCGAATGCCGACGTGCTGTTCATCGCCAGCTTCGATGTCGAGCGACACCTGGCCGCGATCCGGCCTCTGATCGCTCCCGGAATGCTGATCTCCTCGTTCGATGAGCTGCGCCTCCCCGATGGGATGGTCTCGCACCCGAATCGCTATTTGAATCCACTGAACTTCGCGAGCAACTACGCGCTCTTTCGCGAGGGCGATGGGCATCACACGCGCCTGCAGACCGCCAACTATTGGAACGGCTACGGGGCTCACGATGTATCGCTGTGGCTGTGCCTGTTCGACGAACACGGCGGCGAGTTGGCACGCTGGTTCGAACCTTTGCCGAACTCGACCGCGACGATCGTGATCGATAGCGCGGAGGTGAAAGAGCGCTTCGGGCTGGACGATTTCGTGGGTTCGCTGTTCTTTCACACGATCGGCGCCGAAGCGCACGAAGTCGTCAAATACGCACTCGATTTCTATGGAGATCGCGATGACGTGCTCTCGTGCACCCACGATGCAAACGCCTGGCCGGCCGAACGCTACGCAGGCCTACCGGCTCCACGCGAGAACGAGCGCGTGTTGCTCTGGGTGCAAAACAGCCACCCCGCGCCGATCCCGGCCGGCGCGGTCGGGATCCGCGCGATGGGAACGGACGGGTTCGTTCGGTTCGACGAAGCCATTCCGCCGTTCGGCACGACCGCGATCGACATCGGTGCATTTCTGCCGAATCTATGCTGGCCTTCGCAGGTCGAAATCGATGCCGGGCAGCACTTCGTCCGCCCACGATACGAGATCATTCGCACAGACGGCATGCGCTTTATGTCGCATGCGAACGTCGAGCGGAGCGGTCTGCGGGCCGATCCGGCGATCGGGCAATTGGGACCGGAGTTCGGCAAGGGGTTCATACTCCCGGCTCCACTGCTTCCGATGGCCGATTTCCGCACGTCTTTCTTGCCGACGCCGATGGCCAGCAATCAATACGAACTTCCGGTCCAGGTCACGGTCTACGACGCTTCGGGCCAACCGCGCGCTCAGCGCTCCCTCGGGCGAATCGCCCGGTCCGATTCTCGAGACGTGGAAATCGACTCGATCCTGCCGGCGGGCCGCGATGCGCTCGGATCAGAGTACGGCCATTTCGAGCTCTCCTACGACCTGTCGGACGGTGGCGACGTAGACGGCTGGCTGCATGCACTGTTTCGGTACGAACGACGCGACGGCTCTCACTGCGCGGATACGAGCTTCGGCGCACACATGTACAACCTCCCGGTGGTCTTTCGAGATGAACCGCAATCCTACCGAGGGCCGGCGCCGGGGCTGAGCACCAGGCTGTTTCTTCGACTCGCTTTCGACCAACGCGGGACGTTCTGCCACCTGATCTATCCGACCTCCGGATCGTGGCACGACTTCTCGTCGACGCAGCTGATGTTGTTCGATGCGCTCGGCAAGGCGGTGTCGGAAAAATCGGTTCGAATTCCCGCCAGCGGTTCGCTGCTGTGGCGATACGAAGAGATGTTCGACGCCAGCGAGCAGTCAGCCGCACTCGGCGGCTATTTGATCGTCCGAGACCCAACCTGCCGGTTGTTCGGGTTTCACGGCCTCGTATCCGGCAGTGGCGCGTTCAGCTTCGATCACATGTTCGGGTTCTGAACGCGATCGATCACAGTAGATGGATGGATCGCGGATGGAACCCTACCACGCGCTGGTGCTCGCGGGTCGACGTGGCACGTCCGATCCCCTCGATCAGCTGCAGACAGGAACCCATCCCGCGCTGATCGACGTGGTCGGCGTTCCGATGCTGTTGCGAGTGATCCGCTCCTTGCGGGAATCCGAGCGAATCGGCCCGATCGCGATCAGCATCGATGCTGTGTCGGCGCTGACGAACCCGGAACTCGAAGCGAATCACGAGCTGGTCCACCACCAGAGTCTGGATTCGCCGAGCCGCAGTGTCCGAGACGCGCTGTCGGGGTTCGGGGCGGGACACCCCGTGCTCGTCACTACCGCGGACCACGCGTTGTTGACACCCGAGATCATCGCCGACTTCCTGGACCGCGCCGACGCATCGCGCGTGGATCTGGCTGTGGGGGTCGTCGAGCAATCGGTGATTCAGAGTGCCTACCCACAGACCACGCGGACCTACCTGCGGTTTCGCGAGGGCAGCTATTCGGGCGCCAACCTGTTCGCTTTTCGCACCCCCCGGGCCGCGCTGGCGGCTGAGTTCTGGGTCAAGGCCGAGCAGTTCCGAAAACGCCCATGGCGGCTCGCCAGCGTGTTTGGCCCGGTGTCCCTGCTGCTGTTCGCGCTGCGACGCCTGAGTTTCGATGCTGCGCTCGAGCGCGGGTCAGCGGCGATCGGTTGTCGCGTCGGTGCGGTGAGGCTGCCGTTTGCAGAAGCGGCCATCGATGTCGATCGACCGTCGGATCTCGAGCTGGTCTCGAAGATCCTGGCGGCGCGCGTCGCGTAGGAGATGCATTCGGGCTGGGGCGGCGGTCGATCGACGCGCTCCGGACTACTCGCTGTCGCTTGCCTCGAACGCATGCGCGGCGCGATATAGCGTCGCTTCGCCCCAGGCACGACCGATCAGCATCAAACCGATCGGCAGTACACCGTGGATTCCGCACGGAATCGACAGCGCAGGATGGTGGGTCAGGTTGAACGGCTGCGTGTTGGCGGTCGGGGCGAAAGCGGCCGCCACCAGCTCTGATCGCGCGGCGTCCGGCCCGGGAAGCACCGGTGCCGTCATCGGCGTGGTCGGCAGCAGCAGCACGTCGAGATCCTCGAGCGCACGGTCGTAGCGTGCCCGTACCCGGCGAACCTGATTCATCGCCTTCGCGTAGTAGTGCCAGCCGTACCTGCGTCGAATGATCTCGGTTCCGAACAACAGCGTCTTCACGGTCGCGGGAAGCTCGTCGGCCCGGTCGCGGGTGCCTCGGTTGTGTTCTGCCAGGCTGCCGACGTACTGATCTTCCCGACCGACTCCCATGCCCTCGGTGTAGAACATCTGCACGATGGCGGCCTGCAAAATGGGCCCGAGCAGCGCACCGGCGGTGCGGTGTTCCGGAATCGAAACCTCGGAGACCTTCGCGCCGAGCTTCGCGAACCGAGCCGCCGCGTTGCGAACCGCGTCGTCCACCTCGGGCTCGAATCCAAGCTGCCCGAAACCTTCTCGGAGCGTCGCGATCCGCAGGCCTTCGACGCCATCGCCGAGTGCCGCGCAATAGTCGTCGACCTGTACGCTCTGCTGTCGGCTGTCGAATCCGTCGGCGCCCGCGAGGACTTCGAGCAGCAACGCGTTGTCCGCGACATTCGCGCTGATCGGCCCCGTATGGTCGATCGTCGCTTCCATCGA
>JAJDAM010000381.1 GCA_029261905.1 Deltaproteobacteria bacterium | reverse complement strand
CCCAGCGCGCCGGCACCCGTGAAAGCGCCCTGAGGGACCCTCCATGTGTGGGCAATGCGGCGATACCGAAACACCGCTCGGAGTTTGTGCGAATAGGGCGATCCGGGCCCGCCGAGTATCTGGTAGTCATTCGACATCGGAATCTCCTGCCTCACGATCCGGGGGCAATCAGATCGCCAGCGCACCCATCAGAACGTCGACTTCTGCGCCGTCGCGCGCCAGCTTCTCCACGCGGCCGCGGGTGTCGACGTCGGCGCGCATCAGCTGCTTCACCGGAACCCCCGCCTCGACGGCGGCCTTTACGCCCCGCACCGATTCATAGTCGACGTTGGAAGCGAGGAAGGTGCGGGTGAAGAAGCTCTCGTCCGTCCATTGCCCGCTGTCCAGGGCCGGGTCTGCAAGGGGAGCCAGGCCGAGTGTGGATCGCGCAACGGCGATCGGCTGCGGAAGCAGTTCCTCCCACGGAACGGACTCGAACGGCAGCTGCCGACGTGCCGCGTCTCCACGTTGCCAGGCCTCCCGCAGATAGCCGATCCAACGACGCCTTCCGATGCTCGGCCGCATCAATCGCGGTGCCAGTCCGAACGGACTCCAGAAAGTCGTGCGCCAGGAGATGCCGAGGTTGTAGCCGCCCGTGAAGTAGATGTTGAGCCCTTCGCCTGCGAGGTCGGCACCGTAGCCGCTCACGACGTGCATCAGGTCGTGGGTCTGGATCCACCGCTCGAACGCCCAGCGCAGCTCCGGATCCATCGGGACCGTATCGAACCAGTCGTCCTTGTAGACCAGGCCCGAGAGCATGTAGCCGGGAATCGTTTCCGGGTGATCCATGAATGTGTGGTACGCCCGCCCGAGAGAACCCTCCGGCATGGCGGCGAGCGTCGCCATGCCGTTCAGCGCGGCGCACAAGTCTGGCCGCTCGTCCAGCAAGCGCCGTCCCATCGGATGCTCGCGCATGGCGAGCCGGCGCTCATGCACATTGCGCCCTCCCATGTGGAGCGCAATCCGAAACGCCCGCGAAGCACCCCGTTCGCTCACGGGTCCCGACAACCAGACCAAGCCATCGCGAGCAGCGGCCCACAGGTTTCGTTCCGGGTACGCGAAATTTTCGTCCATGGCAGGGAACCCCGATGAGGAATTGCACTGAAGGTACTCCCCGCAGGGTCGAAAGGCAGGTGCTCGGTCGATGTCGAACCGGCGCCGATTCGGCGCGCTCCACGCTAGAAGCGCTGGGCAGGAGTATTCAGCGCCTCGCCTACGCAAGCCCCTTCACCGACCCGCGGAAACCGGCGTTTCCGGCGCGCAGAGGCCGATTCAAAGCACCCTTGCGGTGCAACGGACGAGGGCCGACGCTCCCTGCCGTGAGTACAGACGGGGACGAGACTGAATTGCAGGATCCGCCCGACGCCGTTCCGCTGGAGAGCGACGACGCGGTGGACGCGTTCGCGTGGGGCAGTGCTGAGCCTCCCTCTCTTCCGCAGCGTTATCGGCTGCGGAAGGAGGACGACGCGACCCACATCAGCTGCGACGAGGCACCGCGCATGCAGGTGCGCGTACGCCGCGAGTTTGCCTTTACGCTGGAGCGGGCCCGGGCCCTGGGGCCGCGCACGATCCTGCTCGACGGCGCCGGCTCCTTCGGTCCGCTGGTGGACAACAAGGCGAAGCTCTACAACCTCGACCACCATTCCAATTGCGAGCGCATGGTCACGCTGGCCACCTGCGAGCAGGCGCTGTTGCTGGTGCAAAGTGGGCTCCAACTCAAGGAAGGGGACTGGTCGGTCTACGCCAACGAGCCGGACCTCGACACCATCCTCGCCATCTGGTGCCTGCTGAATTTCGAGCGCGTGCGCGACCTGCGGCCCGGGGCTCGCGAGATCTTGTTCCCGCTGGTTCGGCTCGAGGGCGCGATCGACGCCAACGGTCCAGAGTTGGCGCAGTTCTGCGGTCTGACCGACGAAACCCTCGACCGAGCACGCGGCCGCCTCGACGAGTTGCTGGGCCGCGAACAAGAGTGCAAGAAGCGCGGCGAATGGCAAACCGTCGACTTCGAGCAGTTCACGCTCGACGTACTCACGGACATCGACCGCCTCGTCTACGGCATCGAGGACTTCCGCGAATATGCGAGCATCGAAGAGATCTACGGACACACGGAGATCGGCAAACGCCAGGTCGCCGTGGCGTGCCGCGATTCGGCGGGCGTCTACGCCGTAGAGCACCTGCTCAAGGCACGCTGGGGCGAGCAGCTGGCGCTGATTGCACTCGAAAACCACCCGCGCCACTACACCCTGCGGCGCACATCGACGCTAGCGACCTTCGACCTCGACGACGCCTACGAACGCCTGAATCTGCTCGACCCCGCAGTCGATGGACGCCCGCCACAGAAGCGATGGGGCGGGTCGAATTCGATCGGCGGTTCACCGCGCCCGAGCGGCAGCGATCTCGCGCCCGACGCATTGCTCGATGTCCTGGAGGACGCGTTCAAGAAAATTCCGCACCGACGCGCGCTCATCGACACGGCTCGCGCATTCGCGTGGACCACGGTCGTGGGCGTGATCGCAGTGTGCGCCGGGCTCACGTGGGGGCTCCTGCCCGGATTGATCGACCCGGCGCGCGAGGAGCTGGCGCGGGTCGCGACCTCGGCGCTGGTCGCCATCGTCGCCGCGCTCTTGTTGGTGCGTCGCGCATCGGGGCGGCGCGCCTGGCTCTTCGGTTTCCGCCGACCCGCTTCATTTCGCGATTTGCCGCTCCTCGGCTCGGTCGCGGTGCTAGCGGCGCTTCCGGCACGAGCCTGGTTCCCCCTCGATCTGCCCTTCGAAGCCGTGCCGTTGGCAGCGGGCGTCGGTGCGGCAGCGCTCGCGGCACTCGCCGTCGAGTTCTGGTTCCGCGGGGCGGTGCACGGACTGCTGCTCTTCGACTCGCGCGTGCAGTCTCCGGACGGTCCGTGGCGGCTATCGCTGGCGACCTACGCGTCAGCCCTCCTCTACGCGCTGCCGACCCTACTGCTGTCGCTGTTTCCGATCGCGTTGTCGCCAGCACCGTTCTACACCGGGCCGGTCGAGATCGGCATCGTCGTGGGCGCATCGCTGATCGGTGGACTCGCGCTCGGCGTTCTGCGCGAGCGCAGCCTCTCGCTGTGGCCCGGAGTGGCCGCTCAATTCGTCGGCGGCCTGGTAAACCTCGCGTTCTGGCTGTCGGTCGGATTTCACTGAACCCGAGAACCGGTGCAGCCCGCACTCACATGACGCTGGCCCCCATTTCGGGAGAACGTCAGGACCGGCGCAGTGCTCGGCCGATGAGCGCTAGAAGAACGGCACCGCTCGCAATGGCCAACGGCCCGGCGGGTTCCGGGATGAAGTGTAGAGTCAGCGTCGAGAACATCGGGAGTTTCGTGTGGCTCAGCCCGAAATCGTCGGTCACCGTGATCTGCGTCGGCGCAATCAGCCGGACCGTCGCCATCGGCGTAAACACGGTCGACGACGCCTGGCTGTGGATGAATCCGGTACTCATGGCGGTCATCACCGAACCGGACAGCGCTTGGCTCGACAGCGTGGCCGCGCCGAGTGTCCACGGGGCACCCTGAAGCGAAATGTGCATGGGAGTCACCCCACCGATCGATCCGATCTGATCGAAACCCCCTTCGTCGGAGATTGAGTCGCCACCGATTCCAACCCCGCTTGATCCGGTGTTGGTGGTCATGGGCAGCGGAATCGAATTCAAAGCGGTGGAATGGCAATTGTACACCAAGCAGAGCCTCTGTACGCCGGTCAGTGGAACGGCTCCTCCAGCAAACAGACCTGTGCCCGACAGGGGCACGAGAGTGCCCGAACCCAATTTCGCCGTTGCGACGGCGCCGCCAAGATTGTCATCGACAGACGTCAGGACCATCCTGTCGACGATTCCGATACCGCCAGCCAGGCGCATCTTGCTGGGAACCGGCACAGACCCGCCCGACAGGTACGCGACACCCTGGCCCGTGACCTCCACAGATGACACGGCCCCGAGCCGCAGCTGCAGTGTTCCCACCCAATCACGCGCGCGTTCCAGTTCCGAATCGGAGTACGCAACATGGCACTGCGGGTCTGGCCCGAAATCCGTCAGGCCATCGCCGTCATTGTCGATCCCGTCATCGCATTCGGGATTCTCGATACTCGCGTGCCCACTCTCGCAGCCTGGGTCCGCCGGAAAATCGGTGAGACTGTCGGAGTCGTTGTCGATTCCATCATCGCAGATTGGATCTTCGATCTCCGACGCGAGGAGTTGGCAACCGGGGTCGAGGGGGTAGTCGGTCAGGCCATCGCTGTCGTTGTCGACCCCATCGTTGCAGGCTGGGAAACCCACATCGATCTTGAAGACGTTGTGAGACGTGGACCCCATGACATAGACGTTGCCGCTCGAATCGGCAGTGATGTCCGCGGGATCGAGTAACGGGTTTCCCGCGCCGTCGCCGGTCGAATCAATGATCTCGCTGACACCGCCGAGCGGGGTGATCTTCAGCGCGTTTCCCGGAGGGGGGCCTGTCGCGTATACGTTGTCGCTCGAATCGGTGACGACGACGTAGGCCGGCGAAAACAAGCTCGTCTGGTGGTAGTCGTGGATTTCCGCAACGCCCCCCTCCGGTGTGATCTTGAACACACCGGAA
>JAJDAM010000380.1 GCA_029261905.1 Deltaproteobacteria bacterium | reverse complement strand
CTCGCCCATGGCCTCGAGCAACGAACCCGGTTGAGCGGGGCCAAAACCGAGGTTCATCGTATCGGTCGGCCGGACCCATGCCGCTGCCTCAGCGGCAGTACATCGCTTCATGTCGGCACCTCATTCGACTGCATTCGACGTTCGCCCCGCGAACGAGCGGCCGGCTCCTGTTCTCCGCTCGAAGACGTGCCGGGATCAGCAGGCAAAGCCTCACCGATCGTACGGTTCGAGCGCGGGGGCGCGGGCGAGTAGCGCCCGTTGAACTCGGGCGTCTTCTTCTCCACGAACGCACGAACCGCGTTTCGGTGATCTTCGGTCAACCCCGTGTGCACGTGATGGGTCGCCTCGAGGTCGAGACACTCGATCATGTCCCCCGCGACTGCGCGGTTGAGGTTCTCCTTCATGTAGCGATAGGCGACCGTTGGCCCCTGAGCGAGCCGTCCCGCGTAAGCGAGTGTCTCCTCTTCGAGCGAGCCGGCCGGCACGACACGATTGACGAGTCCGATCTGTTCGGCCTCTTTGGCCGTCACCCGATCGGACAAGTAGTACAGCTCCCGCGCTTTGGCGGAGCCGATCAGCTGTGTCATGAAGAAGGTCCCACCGTAATCTCCGCTGAAGCCGACTTTTGCAAATGCCGTAGTCAATATCGCCGTGTCAGCGGCGATGCGAAGATCGCATGCGAGCGCCAACGACAGCCCGGCCCCCGCTGCTGCACCGGGCAGTGACGCGATCACCGGCTTGGGCATGTTGTAGATGCGACCCGCCGTGTTTCGCTGCGACAAGCGCTGGCGATGGATGGCCGCATCCAACCCGATGCCGCCGCTCCCGCCACGCTTGGAACCGTCCGATTCACTCGAAGCCATTCCCTTCACGTCGCCACCGGCACAGAAGCCTCCACCGGCGCCGGTCAAGACCACGCAGCCGACATCGGATGCGCGTTCGGCCTCGTCGAGCGCTTTCTCCAAGCCGGCGAGCATTTCGCCAGAAAGTGCGTTGCGGCGCTCCGGACGGTTCATCGTGAGAATCGCAACGCGATCTTCGACGCGCGCAAGCAGGTGATCGGTTCCAGTCTCGATCGTACGACTCAATGGGCGCCCTCCGGTCATCGGCCAGACGATCTGGGCAGCGATCCACCCCCACCGCGGTGCCGTGTCCGAAGAAGACTACACGCCTGCGTTTGCGGCGGGAATGGCAGCGCGACGGGTGCAGGAATCGCTGCGGGAGTGCGTCCCGGCAGACTCGGCGGCCAGTCGCTTCAGCCCGCCGCGGCTGCCAGCGGTAGATCCGCGGGAATCAACGCCAGCGCGGGAAGAATCGACTCTCGCCCTCGACCGAGCAGTTCCAGATGCATGAACATCTGAAGCGCGACATGGTGCGCCGTCACCCTGGCCAACCGTCCCACATCCGCGATCGGAGCCAACCGCTCGAGCTGCTCGATCTGTGCAACTCGCCGCGGCATGTCCTGTGACAGCGCCTCGATCGCTTCGATCCAGCGGCGATCGGCCAGTGCGCGAGCGCGGGTTCGGACGCTTGGTGATGGCGGGCGGGTGAAGAGGTGTGTGTGGTCGGAACCTTCGAGGATCGATGCCAACAGCGTCAACGACTCGATCTCCAGGCGCTGCAGCAGGTACAGCTTGGCCGAGCGATCTTCACTCCACGCGCGGACGGCAAGATCTGCAAACAGTCTCTCTCGATCGGACGCCAACCCGTAGGCGGCGCCGACCTTTTCCAGATAACCAGCTTCGCAGAACACCGATTCCTCCCAGCAGTCGTCGGTCAGCCTAACCGGGTATTTCAGATTGACAATCACGCTGCATGGATACATTCTGTTTCCAATTCGTTGACAATAATCTCAAAACCCTCTCCAGGCAGTGTCCCAACGAAAGGATGAAATGGATCGGCTCGACCAGATGAGCCTCTTCGCGCGGGTCGTCGAGGCGGGCAGCTTCGCCGCTGCAGCCGCGGAGCTCGGGCAGACTCGCGCCGCCGTGAGTCGGCAGATCGCGGGACTGGAACTTCGGCTCGGCGCGCAGCTCTTGCATCGGACGACACGCCGCATGCGACTGACCGACGTCGGCCGGGAGTACTACAAGCACTGCACCCGCATCTCGGAGCAGGTCGAATCCGCCGACCGCGAAGTGGCCAGCATGCTCGAGGAACCGCTCGGGTGGCTTCGAGTCGCAGCCCCAGTGACGTTCGGGAGGCGCTACCTGGCACCGCTGGTGGGTCCGTTCACCCGGCGATATCCGAAGGTTCGCGTCGACATTTCGCTGAGCGACGTGATGCCCGACCTGATCACGGGCGGGTTCGACATCGGATTTCAAGTCATCGCCAAGCCCGATTCCTCTCTGACCTCCTACCCACTGGCGCGCAGCGAAATGGTCGTCTGCGCGACGTCGGACTACTTCGCACGCTGTGGCCGGCCCCGTTCGCCCGCCGATTTGAGCGCACACAACTGCCTGGTGTACAGCAAACTCGAGACCCCGAGGCTCTGGCGATTCCGCTCGAACCAGACGATTCGCGTCGACGGCAATTTCGCCGTCAATCACGGCGAGGCCTTGCTCGCGGCGACGCTCGAAGGAACCGGGATCGCCTACATGCCAACGTTCATCGCCGGCCCCTACCTGGCCAACGGCCAGCTGATTTCGATCCTCGAACGCTTCACACGATCCAACCAACAGGTCTTTGCACTCCACCCGAAGAACCGGAATCTCGTGCCGAAGGTGCAGGCATTCGTCGAGTTCGTCGTTGCGGCCTTCCAGCCCAACCCACCGTGGGCTGTTCAGGTCCGGCGCAAAGCCGCGAACCCGACTCCGGCACCGATCAACAGCGACCCAGGATCAGGATCTGGCTTTGCAACGTGAGAATGAGGCGGGTTGACCGCAACCTCAGTCGACGAGGTCGCGAACCGCCGCGAGGCGCTCGATGCAGCCCAGTGCCGAGCGTTGGTCCGCCACGAGATTCCGGACGATCACATCGGTGTAACCCATCGCAGCGAGTTCGGTAAACGCTCCGGCGACGGCTTCGATATCCCCAACGATCGGCACATCGCGCGCGAAGCCGCGATAGCCGGCGGCGACGATCGCGCCGCCGGTCGCGATCGCTTCATCGGCATCGACACCTACATACACGTCGCGACGTATCGCCCGAGTCCCGACGGGCTTGCCATGAGCCTCGCAGCGCTCCCGATAGTGCGCGAGCTGGCGGCGAGCAAGTTCCGTGTCGATCCCTGGCGACGCCAGCCAACCGTCGCCGAGTCGGGCCGCGCGATCGATCGCTGGAGCCGCCATCGCGCCGATCCACACCTCGACCGGTTCGGGAGGCAACGGTGAGATCCTGGCGTTCCGAATCGCCCAATGTCCATCGTCGCTGACGCTTTCTCCGGCCCACAGGGCTCGCAGAATTGCACGCGACTGCTCGAATCGCGAACGACGCTGCCGCGCAGAAATGGCCATCGCCGGAAACTGATTGTCGTCG
>JAJDAM010000379.1 GCA_029261905.1 Deltaproteobacteria bacterium | reverse complement strand
ATCCGGTTCCATCAGCAGGTAGCCGCGCGCCGAGCGCCGCGCCAATGCCTCGGTCAGGGACTCGGGAAGAGTCGTGTACTTCTCCTGGTACCAGATCTGGATCACGAGCAAGTCCGTGTCGCAGATCAGCAGCCCCCGGTGCTCGGACCTGGCTTGACGTTCCGCGGCTCGTTGAAGCCGAGCAATCTCGACCAGATCGTCCGGACCGTAGCTGGACTGTGCCTGCAGGTAATCGCGCGCGATTTCCGGGACCAGTCGCGCACCCAATCGCTCCGCCAGTACACGCGCCAGCGTGGTCTTGCCGGTCGATTCGGGCCCCGTCAAGCAGATGGTTCGGTCGCCGCCATCGTTTGTCGCCATGCTCTCCAACCCATGAACGCCATGCCGAGATAGATCCCGTAGAGCAGCGCGTAGAATTCGATGCCTTTGATCAAGTAGACGCCCGTGGCGATACAATCGACGATCAGCCAGACGATCCAGTTTTCGACCAGTTTGCGCGCCGTCATCCACATCGCTGCGAAGCTCAAGATCGTCGTCGCGCTGTCCCAATACGGCAAGTCCGCGTCGGTTTGGGTATCGAAGAACCAACCCATCGCGGCGATGCCGACGATACTGAGTCCGGTGAGAACGATGAACGTCTTGCGAGGCGTGTAGGTAGCCGGCAGGTCATCGGTGGGAGTTCGGCTGCCGCCGTAGAGCCAATACCACCATCCGTAGGCGTTCATCAGTACGTAGTATCCGCTGAGAAGGACGTCGGCGTACAGTCGCTGCTCGAAGAAGACTGCGACGGATACGAACGCGTAGATCAGGCCGATCGGAAACGTCCAGATGTTCTGTCGAATCAGCAACCACACGCACAACAGGCCCGAGACGAGTCCGATCCCTTCGAGCCATTCCATCTCGAGGAGTACGGCGGGAAGTGAAGCGAGCGCTGAGAGCAGGCGATCGATCAACGCGTTCGCCTATCCACGGTCGTCGCGGGCCTCATCAACACCTCTGTCGAGCTCTACACGATAGAGGCGCCAGTTTCGGGCAGCTGGCCAGTCTCGCAGATTGACGGCTTTCAGCCATTGCGGTGCGGTCGCGTGAATCAGTCGAGAACCGAACGTCGTCGCTGCGCGCGCGGGGTCGAGCGTTCCGTTCCGCGTGAGATCCATGTATTCGACGAAGGCCACGCTATTGGCGACCAGCACGTAGTCGACCTGTCGTAGAGCCACGATCTCGCGAGCTTCCGCGTCACTCTGGGCAGCGAAGAAGTCGGCGGTAGAACGTACGCCAGCGACGTTTTCCCAAAACGGACTTCCGACTCCACGGCAACGGCCGAAGTGGTGGAGGCGCGCGGCTTCGCTCGGTCCCGTCAGGATCCGAACCGGGCCGCGATGCGGATCGGGCGGACACAGGTTCGCGGCGAGGTCGCGCAGGAAGACGTCGATTGCCAGCGGGATCTGTGCCATCTGGGTGGTGGTAGCCGGTGATTTGCTGGTGGTGCTCAGCCGCATGCCGATCGCGCTCCCGTTCGCGATGGCTCCGAGTACCACGGTTGCCAGCAGCGCCGCCCAACCCGTCCGAAATCCCGCCTGGCGAATCCGTTCGATTGCAATCGCACACAGCAGCACGACCGCAGTGCTTCCCGCGGCGGCGAACAAGCCGAGCCAGCGGCCCTGTGCCAACACCCACGTAAACAAGATCCAGCACGGGATCAGAATCACCCAAGCGCGTGCGCGGTCGGTGAGATCCGGGTCGTCACCGCGCTGGGGTCGCAGCGCCCAACCCGTTGCGATCATCACCGCGAGCGCGGGCAATCCGAGCGCGGCGAGGCCAGCCAATACCGAGCGCGACTCGACGAAGAACGGTCCGAACTCGGCGATTCGATCGTGGAGGTTCAGCATGTAGGGATCTTTGGGCCAGAACCAGTGCACCGGCCCGAACGCAACGAACAGAGGCAGCAACGCGACTCCGAGTAGCGCCACGGCGAGGATCGACAGGCTTGGCCTCGTGATTTCGAATTCCTTGCAGCGCCAGCGGCCAAAACCATAAAGGAGCTGCCCGGCACAGATCCAGCTGAGCGCGTGAAGCGGATGATTGACTTCGAGTCGCATCGCCGCATCACTCGGCAGGTATTCCAATCCGAACGTTGCGAGGCTCGTCGCACCTCCCGCCCATGCCCACGTGCGCCACAGCTCCGGACGGAGTGAGGCTGGCGTCGAGCCAGCGGGCGAAGGCTCCCCCCGAAGTTCAGCAACGGGCCCCGCCCACTTCCACATCGCGATGACTGCGCCGATCCCCACGCCAGCAATCACGACACTCATCTGCGTTGCGCCGGTCCAGAGACCCAGGCCGCCAAAGACTCCCGACGCGATCATCCAACGTCGCGCTCGCCGCAGCGAATGCGGTTCGCCCGAAATCCATCCCGCGCCGGCGAGCCAGCAACACAGCAAAAACCCCAACGCGAATACGATCAGCAACCCGTGGTGGTCGGGCTTCGCGTAGCCGAAGTCTTCCAATAGTCTCCCGTGTGTCGCGAGCACCAGGACGAGCGCACTCGCCGGAATTCCGCCGACGACCCACCACACCGCAACGCCTGCGACCGCGACGGCCACCGCGAACAGCAGCGGGTTGGCGAAATACGCGGCGCTGCGGACCCCCTCGTCGAGGCTTTCACCCGTCACGATGCTCGTGGCGGCACCGATGCCCACCAGCCACCACGGAAACGCCGAACTCCAATGGACGGCGCGGCCATCGGGCGTGTTGTCGAGCCGTGTCCAGCGAATGCGCGGGCCGTTGCCGCGCGCGATTTCGCGCGCATAGGCGACGAAGTAGTACCCGTCGAAATCGACGTAGTAGGCGATCGGCGCCTCGTGTTCGCTGGGCTGGCCGCGCGGCGAACTCCACTGTGAAGTGGCGTTCCGAGTGGGCTCGATGACGGCGCGATCGACCCAGGTGGCCTGGGCGGCGATCGATGCCCAACCCAGCGCGATTCCGATGCAAAGGACCGCGATGTGCGACGTCCCCGCGGATCTCAGCTCGGAATCTCGAAGTTTGCGGGAAGGCTGCCATCGAAGAAGGCCTGCTGCTCGAAGCGTTCGGCGATGCGCCAGCCGTCTTCGGTGTAGACGAGCTTGTCGATGTAGTAGGCGCCGACGTTGAATACGTGCTGGCCGCCTTCGGGTTTCTCGGTCGCCATCGGGTTGTAGACGTATGTTTTTGCGGATGCCTCGTTGCCGTTCAGCTCGACGACGGTGTTGCTGAGGTAGTGCTGCGTGACGGGAAACGCGGCCAGTGCGCGCTCGAGCCAGGACCGGACCTCGGGATACGCGCCCTTGACGCCGCCCGACGTGGTGTAGTCGACCTGGGCGTCGGGTGTGAAGCACGTATCGAGCAGGTTCCAATCTTTCGTGTCGATTGCCACCGTGTATCGCGTCAGCAGGTCGTCGATCTGGATTCGATCCGAAATTTCTTCGATCGAGAGATGTCGCTTCTTCATTGCGGAGGTTCCTCTTGCGGTTTCCTTGTCATCGCGCACGGCAGCAAGGCGTATGGCGAATCGCAGCACGGTTCTCGAGCCACTCGACATCACGGTACCCGAACCGATTGGTTCGCCGCACGCGGCGCGCGATGCCCCGTGGACCGCCCGAGCTGGCGGTGACCTGGTGGGCGATCCCGAATCGCGGGCCGATTTCGGCCAGTGGGGACCCTGTCCGAAAACCGCCAGTCCGGGCCCCGAAAGCTTCTACAATGATCAAGTGAATGACCCCGTGGATCTCGACCGCACACGCTGCCGCCGCGCCAGTGTCGCGCGCGATCGCCGTTTCGACGGCGTGTTCTTCACGGGCGTACGGACCACCGGAATCTACTGTCGCCCCGTTTGCCCGGTCGCGCTGCCGAAGGCCGAGAACGTCACCTACTACCCGTCGGCCGCGTCCTGTGAGGAAGCCGGTTATCGCCCGTGCCGGCGCTGCCGGCCCGAAACCGCGCCGGGGACGCCGGCCTGGATCGGCAGTTCGACGACCGTGTCGCGAGCGCTTCGTCTGATCGACGAGGATTCGAAGATGTCCTTACCCGTCGAAGAACTCGGGCGGCGTCTTGGCGTAGGTTCGCGGCATCTGCGTCGGCTGTTTGCCGAGCATCTCGGCGCGTCGCCGTTGACGGTGATTCGGACGAGACGTGTGCAATTCGCCCGCCACCTGATCGATCAGACCGGTCTGTCGATGACGCAGGTTGCGGCTTCTTCCGGCTTCGCCAGCATCCGTCAGTTCAACCAGACGATTCGAGATACGTTCGGCAAGCCGCCCACCGAGTTGCGCCGCGCCTACGCGAAGAAGAGACTCGCGGCGGCCCCGGGTGAAATCGCGCTCCGTCTTCCGTACCGCCCACCGTTCGATTGGACGGGACTGCTGGCCTTCTTGTCGGTTCGGGCGATTCCCGGTGTCGAGCACGTCGAAGGCGACTGCTACCGAAGGGTCGTCGCTACCGCGCGCGGGCCCGGCAGTGTCGAAGTCCGCGACGAGCCGAGCGCGCATCACTTGATTTGCCGTCTGCGCGTTCCCGACGCGCAAGAGCTGGCGGGATGCGTCGAAGCCGCGCGACGGCTATTCGACCTCGATGCGAACCCGCGGAAGATCGGATTGGATCTGGGTCGAGACCCGCTGCTCGCACAGGGCCTCGCGATCCACAAAGGCATTCGGGTTCCGGGCGCCTGGGATCCATTCGAGCTCTGTGTGCGCGCCATCCTGGGACAACAGGTGTCGGTCAAAGGGGCGACGACGTTGTCGGGCCGGCTGGTCGAACGTTTCGGAGCGCGCGTCGATTCGTCCGCTCACGGCGCACTGACGCATGTGTTTCCCGGTGCTTCGGTATTGGCTGACGCGGACATCGCGAGCATAGGGCTGCCCGCTGCCCGCGGTGAGGCGATCCGCGAGCTGGCGAAGGCCGTGGCGACCGGTGACCTGTGCTTTTCCGGCGCGTCGGATGCAGCAGATACCCGCGCCCGATTGTGCGAAATCCCCGGCATTGGAGATTGGACCGCCCAATACGTGTCGATGCGGGCGCTCGGCGATTCGGACGCGTTCCCATCCACCGATCTGGGCTTGATCAAGGCGGCATCCGTCGGCCCGAAACGGATCACGCCCGCCGCGCTGCGCGATCGGTCACAAGTCTGGCGCCCCTGGCGCGCCTACGCGGCGATGTGTTTGTGGGCCCATTCCGGCCGCTGAACAACGGCCGTGTCGTTGAAGGGTTCGCTTCGGCAGCGCGATTTTTTTGGTAGCCTTTTGATCATGGCCAAGAAGCCACGAGATGGGTGACAAGGGCGGCGCATTCCGAATCGAGCGTGACAGCATGGGGGAGATGCAGGTTCCTGCTGATGCGCTCTGGGGCGCGTCAACGCAGCGGGCCCTCATCAACTTTCCGGTGAGCGGGACCCGCTTTCCCCGTCGCTTCATCCAGGCACTTGGGTTCATCAAAGCGGCGGCGGCGGCTACCAACGCAGAGCTGGGTGACCTCGATGCGAATCTGGCGGACGCGATTCAGGCGGCTGCGAAGGAAGTTGCCGACGGGGAACTCGACGAGCACTTCGTTCTCGACATCTTCCAGACCGGCTCCGGCACCTCGACAAACATGAACGCCAACGAGGTCATCGCAAATCGCGCCAAACAGATTCTGGGCAATGGGCCCTCGGGCGTGCATCCCAATGACCACGTCAACCAGAGCCAGTCTTCGAACGACGTCATTCCCACGGCGCTCCACGTTGCGGCGCGCCAGGGTATCCATGAGGACCTTCTACCGGCCCTCGGGCGGCTGCACGCAGCCCTCGATCGGAAGGCGCACGAATTCGATGACATCGTCAAGATCGGACGCACCCACCTCATGGACGCGACGCCCGTGCGCCTCGGCCAGGAGTTTGCAGGATATGCGCGCCAGATCGAACTCTCGATCACCCGGGTTCGGGAAACCACCGAGGGCTTCGCCGAGCTGGCCCTTGGTGGGACAGCCGTAGGCACCGGTCTCAATCGAAGCGCCGAGTTCCCGCAGAAGGCCATCGCACGAATCTCGCAGCTCGCGGGCCTCGACTATCGCGAGGCTACGGACCACTTCGAGGCGCAGGGCGCGCGCGACGCCGCAGTCCAGTCGAGTGGTGCACTCAAGACCTTCGCTGTAGCGCTCTTCAAAATTGCCAACGACGTCCGCCTTCTCGCTTCCGGCCCGCGCTGCGGCATCGGGGAACTCACCCTGCCCGCAATCCAACCTGGCTCATCCATCATGCCCGGCAAGGTGAACCCGGTCATCTGTGAGTCCGTCACGCAGGTCGCTGTCCAGGTAGTCGGAAACGACGCGGCGGTGACCTTGGGCGGGCTGTCGGGTCATCTCGAGCTCAACGCCTTCATTCCCGTCATCGCCCGCAATCTGCTCGAATCGATCACGCTCCTCTCCAACGTCTCGAACATCTTCGTCGACAAGTGCCTCGACGGTCTCGAGGTCAACCGCGAGCGCGCTGAGTCCCTCGTCGAAGGCAGCCTCGCAATGGCCACCGTGCTCGCGCCCGTGATCGGCTATGACCGCGCAGCGGAAATCGCTAAGGAGTCCCTCGCCACGGGGCGCACCGTGCGTGAACTCTGTGTCGAGAAGCAACTGCTACCGGAGGACGAGCTCGAGAAGCTCCTCGATCCCCGCAGCCAAACCACAGTCCGGTCCCAGTAATTCGGCCGCGATGAAATTCATCGCGGCGGGTTTGCGGCATCGGTCCGCGCCCCTTCAGTCGAACCGAGCGGCCTACTTACCGCAAATATTCTTCAATCGCGTTTGGCGTCCTCGACGTAGCCGAGCTTGCGAAGTACATCGAGTTCGGAATCCGACAGTTCGACGGCCTCGCCTGGAACCGATTGCGCACGCGATGCGGCGACCCGTTGGCGAAGTCCGGCGAGCATCTGGTCGCGCAACTCGGGGCGGGTACTTTCGAGGTTGTGAATCTCGTTCGGGTCGTTCTCCAGGTCGTAGAGTTCGAGCGTGTCGATTGCGTCGTCCGCGATGAGTTTGAAGCGCGGGCCGACGATCGCGCGCCGCAGCAGTCGGACCGGTGAAATCCGCGGGTCCTGCAACGGGAAGTCGATTTCGATGAAGACGTCCTCGGTTTCGTTCGCGGACCCGTCACCCGAATCGCCTCGAAGCGCGCTGGCGAACGATCGGGCCTGAAACCCGGCGTCCAACGCTTCGATCCCCAGCATTTCCAATATCGTCGGTGTCAGCGAAACCAGCGAGACGGGCTGATCGACCACGCGCGGCGGCTTGGGCTCGCCCGGCGTTCGAATCACGAGCGGGACGCGTACGACCATTTCATTCAGTGTGGGGGTGTGGCCGATCCCGCCTTTCTCTCCGAACTGCTCGCCGTGATCGCTGGCGAACACGACCGCGGTTTCGGTCTCGAGTTCGAATCGGCCGAGCGCAGCGAACAGCCTTCCGATTCCCGCATCGGTGTGCCGGATCTCCTCGTCGTAGCGATCGCGAAGAAACTTGAAATCTGATTCGTTCAACTCCGGGATGCGCTCGCGCAATTCGACGATGTTCTCATCGCCGACCAGAGATTCGCTGCGAGCCGCAGCGTATGAACTGTCCGGATGGTCGAGGTAGTCGAAGTGAGGGTCGAAGTAGTGGACGAACAACAGGAACGGGGCGGACCCTTCGGCGAAATCTTCGAGGATCGCGATGGCCTGATCGGTCACGCGTTCGGTCGAGATGTGGCGGTGCCCGCGCGCTTCGCTCTCGATGTAGGTCTCGTATCCTTGTCCGAAACCCATCTCCCATTGATTCGAGAGCATCACGTGGCTGACGACGCCCGCCGTCCGATACCCGTTCGCCTGCAGGATCTCGGCGAGTGTCATCGCGGATTGCGGCAAGCGGGAGAAGATGTTGTCGATCCCGAGCGCTGCCGGATACCGACCGGTGATCATCGATGCGACGGAGGGCTTGGTCCACGAGGCGGCCGCGTACGCACGGTCGAAGCGGACTGCAGTTCGAGCGAAGGCGTCGATCGCTGGAGATGTGTCGCGCGCGTATCCATAGGCGCCCAGGTGGTCTGCGCGCAACGTATCGACGACCACCAGCAGCAG
>JAJDAM010000378.1 GCA_029261905.1 Deltaproteobacteria bacterium | reverse complement strand
TCCCGACGGCGATGCCCTCGCACAGCAGGTGACCGACCGCAGTGGCTCCCTAGATGCCGCCAAGGAGGGCACCTACACCTTGCTGGTCTATACTGGTCCTCTGAGCGGTGGGACCGAATACGAGCTTCGTCTCGAGCCCCGAGACCCCGAGTCGATCGCACCCAATTCCGCCTCTGAGGACGTCGAGCGCTAGTCTCAGTTTGTCGACGCGGGTGGACCGGCCGCTAGGAGCGACTTCCGGCTGACCTAGACCCCGGATATCCCGCCTTCTCTGGGCGCAAGCCTTGCTAGACTTGGGTATGGATCTCTCAATTCGAACCTATTGGGATGGCACGCCAGCCCCGCAAGCAGACTGGGCGCAGCTCTCGCTCCGCCTTGACACCACCCACCTGCACGTCCACGTCGAAGCACCCTTTAGAAACGACCCGAGCCCGGAACGGCCTTCTGGCTTCTGCGAGGGTCTGTGGGAGTTCGAAGTCGTCGAACTCTTTCTTTTTGGGGCGAACGACCAATACCTAGAGCTTGAACTAGGTCCTTACGGTCACTACGTCGCCCTCGTATTCGCAGGAGCTCGTAACCGAGTGGCTGTGATCAACGATCTAAAGGTGAGCTGCTCAAGATCCGTGGGATCATGGAGCGGCGATCTGAAGCTGCCACGCGCTGCGCTCCCCGCGGGACTCTTCGGCCTCAACGCGTTCGCGATCCGGGGCGTCGACGACGAGCGAGGTTATTTCGCCCTGGTCCCAACCCCAGGCGATCAGCCAGATTTTCATCGACTCGACTGTTGGATGCCATATGAGGATAATCAGGTCGGAGAAGAGCAAGGAGTTGCCACGATGTCAGAGACCCCCCAACCGATCGGCGAAGTCACAGAACTCCTGCGCGCCGTCGGAGAAGGTGAAAAAAATGCCTTCGAGCAGCTCGTGCCGATCGTGTATGAGGATCTCCGTCGCATCGCTCACGCCCATCTTCGCCGGCACAAGAAAGGCGCCCTAAACACGACGGGCCTTGTGCATGAGGCCTACCTCCGGCTCGTCGATCAAACACGCGCCCAGTACGAAGATCGCCAGCACTTTCTTTCTGTTTCTGCCCGCGCAATGCGTCAGATCATCATCTCCAACGCCCGACGACAAGCCGCACTCAAGCGCGGTGGCGTCGAGCAGCCGGTGACCTATGAAGAAGGGCAAGTAGCAAGCGAGGGTCAGGCGGAGTGGTTCCTGACACTGGACCGCGCGCTAGATCGATTGGCGGAGCGCAACCCGCGCTTGGCGAAGGTCGTGGAGTGTCGCTACTTCGCGGGGCTGAGCGAGCAGGAAACCGCAGAGGCGATGGGCAGCTCCGTGCGCACGGTTCAACGCGACTGGATGCGTGCGCGCGCGTGGCTCCGAGAAGAGCTCGGTGCCGAGGCCTCACCAGAATGATCGTCGGGCACGTCACTCGACTGGGGTTCCTGCCAATCGCGCTACTCGTCGTGAGCTGCTCTTCGTCCCCTCAACTGCCCGATCTATTCCAACCTGACGGGCGCGGCCTCTCTCCAGAACTTGCAAACAGCCTTCAGCAGGCGCGTTCGAAGGCCGCGAGCCGATCCGACGACGCTGAAGCTCTTGTCACCTATGCCCGCACCCTCGCGGGTATGAACGAAAGCCACGGTGCTGCACAGACATTCGAGCTCGCGGCACGCCGCGAAACAGAAGACGCCCGCTGGCCCTACTTGGCGGCTCTGTCTTGGATCGAAGCGGGAGAATTTTCACGGGCTGCCGAGCAGTTACAGTTAGCGCACTCTCTAGCCCCCGACTATGCCGCGGCGCTGCTTCACGCTGGTTACGTGCATCTTCAACTTGGAGACTTCGCTCAAGCTCGAAGCGAGTTTGAGCGCGCCAGCGGCCAAACGCCGTACCAGCCAGCGGTGGATCTTGCGCTAGCGGAACTCTCCCTCGCCGAAGGGGCACCTGCGGAAGCCCAGGCCACGCTACAGACGCTCCTTGCAGGCAACCCCGACCCGTACCTGTATCTGCAGCTGGCAAACGCGTCCCGACAGCTCGGTCAGGCTGAGCGCGCGGCTGACTTCGCGGCCCGGGTTCGCCCCCCTGTACGGCGCCCCCAGTGGCCAGACCCGTGGCGGGAGTCATTCGCCCCGCTGCAATCAGGACGTGCCGCGGTCGTGCAACGAGCGGAGCGCGCGCTCGCCGAAGGACACCCTCAAACTGCGCTCGACGCGCTCTTGCCGCTCTATGCCAGCGACGCGGTCGATCGCCCCGTCCTGCAGCTTCTGGCAACGTCCTACCAAGCCCTCGGACAGGCGGACGCCGCGTTCCAATTGCTCGAGGAGGGTGCATCGCGCTACCCCGACGATGCCGAATTCCTGAATCGCCTCGCGGGTGCACTGTACGAGAGAGGGCAATTCGACGAGGCGCTCCAAACGGTTGAGCGAGCGCTGGCAAGCCAGCCTTCCCGCGCTTCCAGCAACGCACTGCGCGCACGCATGATGATGCGACGCGGTCAGCCCAACGAAGCCATGCCCTCTTACGAAAAGGCGCTCCGATCCGACCCCACCGATCCAAAGATTCTAGGCGAGGCAGCAGGTGTGGCACTACGCCAAGGAAACTGGACCCGCGCGCAAGTTCTGTTCGATCGCTGGTCTCGCGTCCAGCCCGGGCGCTTCGAAGCTTGGCTCGGGCTCGCAGGAACCTGTCTAGAAAACGGCGAATCAGAGTGTGCCCGGAGTTCCTTCGCACGCGCGGAGAAGATTCAACCGAACGCCCCCCAGCTGCGCGCCCTTCGAACGCGCCTGGAGCAACTTCGTTGAAAATTCAGCTAGGGATGGCTAGCTTGCTCTTAGCCCTCGGAGCTGCAGGCTGTGGAGATCCGCCTGCCTCTACCCGCCCCACGCCCCAAGGACCCGCGTCGACCTCGGCCGCCTGGCTCGTCGACGAAGCACAGGAACGCGGCCTTGAGTTCGCCTACTCACCCCGGCCCCAGGGGCAATTCGCAATGGCCGAGATCATCGGCGCGGGCCTCGCACTGTTCGATATGGACGACGATGGCGACCTAGATCTGTATGCCGTGCAGGCCGGACCGAATCAGCTTTTTGAGAACGATGGGCAGGGAAGATTCACCAACGTAACAGGGCGGCTCGGCGGCGGAGATGCTGGCTACGGCATGGGCGTCGCGACGGGCGATTACGACCAAGACGGCG
>JAJDAM010000377.1 GCA_029261905.1 Deltaproteobacteria bacterium | reverse complement strand
GGAGGCGGCGGCAACGGAGATTTCGAATTCAATATTCGGGGGAACGTCGAGCTGGCGGAACTCGATGAAATCTCGGACCAGATGATCCGCGACCTGGAAAAGAAGCCCGGGTTCGTCGACCTGACGAAGAACCTGAAGATGGGGCTACCCGAGATCCGCATCGTACCGGACCGGCAGAAGGCGGCTGCGCTCGGTGTCAGTGCGAGTTCGATCGCAACCGCCGTGCAGGCGTCCATTGGCGGTCTGAATGTCGGCAAGTTCAAGTCAGGCGGGCATCGCTATGACATTCGGATGCGTTTGGAGGATTCGCAACGCAACGATCCGAGCGCGATCGGCCAATTGTTCGTTCGCAATCGCATGGGTGATGTGGTCGAGCTGCGCAACGTGGTCGAGGTGTCCACCGGTGCTGCGCCATCGAAGATCTCGCGGCAAGACCGCATGCGCAGCGTCACGGTCTCGTCGAACCTCGAAAATCTGCCGGTCGGTCGCGCGGTCGCACAGGTCCGCGCGCTGAGCGAGGCGACTCTGCCAGAGGGCGTCAACGTCAATTTTTCGGGCAGCGCAGAATCGTTCCTCGAGAGCATTCGGCAGTTCGCGATCGCGATTGGTCTGGCGGTGTTGATCATCTATATGCTGCTCGCCGCGCAGTTCGAGAGCCTGGTCCATCCGCTGACCGTGATGCTTGCGTTGCCGCTCTCTTTGATCGGTGCGCTCGGGGCTTTGTGGGCGGCGGGGATGACGATCAACCTGTTCAGTCTGATCGGGATCATCCTGCTATTCGGATTGGTCACGAAGAACTCGATCTTGCTGGTCGATTTTGCCAATCAGCTCCGACGGGAGGGAATGGACAAAGTGGAAGCCATGCGCACGGCCGCTCCGATTCGGATGCGACCCGTGCTGATGACGGCTCTGTCGATGATCTTCGGCGTGTTGCCGGCCGCGATCGGTATCGGTCCGGGGGCCGAAACGCGTCAGCCGATGGCCGTGGCGACGGCGGCCGGGATGTTCTCGTCGACTGTACTGGTGCTGGTCGTCGTCCCGGTCTTCTATCTGACGATCGACGATGCCGCCGAGTGGGTCCGGTCGCGATTGGGGCGAGGCCGCGCAACGGCGAGTTCGACCTACGCGACCGAGTGAGGGGCGGCTGGGAAGAAGCCCTTCGGGCCGATTGCCTCTAGACTTTGGTGACCACACCGCGTCCCCAACCAAGCCAAACCAGGAGAAGCCAACATGGGCACGACCCGGGAAGAGCTCGTACGTGGAGCAGATGAGCTGCTGCCCCGCGCCATCGAATTGCGTCGGCGAATCCATCGTCACCCCGAGCTTGGGCTGCAACTGCCGGAAACGCGACGCGCGGTCCTCGAGGATCTCGAGGGGCTCGACCTGGAAATTCGACTCAGCGAAAAGACCAGCGGCATCGTCGCAACGTTGCGGGGAGCCCAGCCGGGTCCGACGATCGTGTTGCGCGGCGATATGGACGCGTTGCCGATGCCCGAGGATACGAACCTCGCATTCAAATCCGAGATCGATGGCGCCATGCATGCCTGCGGTCACGATTCGCATGTGGCGATGCTGTCGGGTGCCGCCCGGCTGCTCGCGGCGCACCGCGACGAATTGGCAGGCAACGTGATGTTCATGTTTCAGCCCGGCGAAGAGGGCTTCCACGGCGCCAAGCACATGCTCGACGAAGGTCTGCTCGACGATGCGGATGCGGGTTTCGCGATCCACATCTTCCCGATCGTTCCGTGCGGGATGGTCGCAAGCAAGCGCGGTGCGTTCATGGCTTCGGCTGACGAATTCAAGATTGAGCTGCGAGGGAAGGGCGGGCACGCGTCGATGCCCCACCAGGCTCTCGACCCGATCCCGGCCGCGTGCGAGCTGGTTGGCGCGCTGCAATCGATGGTGACGCGCGGAACGGACGCATTCGACCCCGTCGTGGTGACGGTTTCGGTGATCCAAGCCGGGACCACGTACAACGTGATTCCCGAAACCGCGCAGATCGGAGGCACGATCCGCAGCATTTCGGAAAAGGCGCGAAAGCGAACCCACGAAGGGATCGAACGCGTCGCCAAAGGCATTGCCGCTGCGCACGGGCTGGAAGTCGAAGTGGAGTCACTGATGGGCTACCCGGTCACCATCAATCACGACGCTTTCACCGATTTCGCACTCGACACCACGCGCGAACTGATCGGACCCGAAAAAGTCGTCGTGTCGCCGAGCCCGGTGATGGGGGCGGAAGACTGGTCGTATGTGTTGCAGAAGATCCCCGGCTGCATGGTGATCCTCGGTGTTCGGCCGACTGACGCCGAGCCCGCACCGTGTCACTCGAACCGGATGGTGCTCAACGAACAGGGGATGGCGACGGGGATCGCGCTCCACAGTGCCATCGCCATGCGATACCTGGACGGCGAGCAGCGGGTGTTCTGAGGTTCGATTCGAGTCTCAGCGGCTCCCGCTTCCGAACAACGCGTCGGTGGACGCTTCGAAATCGGGCAGGTCGCGTTCGATCAAGTCGATCGAGGCGTGCCAGAAGTCGGGCTGCTCGAGATCGACGCCGAGGCAGCGCTGCGCCACATCTTCGGCGCTGTCGCTGCCGGTCAGTCGGAGCAGTCGTTCGTATCGCTGCAGGAAGTCCGGCCCCTCCTGCTTCGCACGAGCGAAGATCCCCATGCTGAACAGGTAGCCGAACGTATACGGGAAATTGTAGAAGCTCAGACCCGTGATGTAGAAGTGGAGTTTCGACGCCCAGAACCACGGGTCGAGTTCATCGTCTGCGAGGCAATCCCCGTAGCACCGCCGCTGCGCGTCGAGCATCAGCTCCTTCAGTCGACTGACGGACACTTCCCCGTGAAGCCGCTCTTCGTACAGAGCCTGTTCGAAGTGGAAGCGCATCGGGATGTTCAGCAAGAACGTCGAGCCGTCTTGCATCCTGCTTTCCAGTACCACCGCGCGCTGTTCCGGGCTGGCGTCCGGATCGTTTGCGACGGCGTCGATCACGAGCTGCTCGGCGAAGGTCGAGGCGGTCTCGGCCAGCGTCATCGGATACCTGCGGCTCCACCAACGCATGTCGCGCATCAGCCAGCTGTGAAACGCGTGCCCCAGTTCGTGCGCAACGGTCCCCAGGTCGCCGAGGGTTTCGTTGTAGGTCAGAAACACCCGGGATTCACCGACGACCGGAGACGACGAGCAGAAACCTCCCGGCCGCTTGCCGGTGCGCGGTTCGTAGTCGATCCAGCGCTTTTCGAACGCGCGCTCGGCGAAGTCGGCGAGTGCCGGGTAGAAGCGTCCGAACGCATCGAGGATGCGGTCGCGCGCGCTGTCCCACGGGATCCGCGCAGCGTCTTTCAGCGGCAATGGCGCCATCAGATCTTGGAAGCCGAGCTTGTCGCGTCCCAAGATCTGCGCCTTGCGACGCAGGTAGCGTTGCGGGACGTCGCTTCGGTCGCTCGCCGCGTCCAGCATGGCGTGAAGCGTCTTTTGCGAGATCGACGCGTCGAACAGTGCCGGGTCCAGAAAGTGCGGCACGCCGCGACGCCGGTACAACGTGTGCCGGATACCGGAGATTCCGTTCAGGCACGCAGTCGTGACGTCGGCGATCCCCTCCCAGGCTGCATTCGCGCCACGGAGGGCCGCACGTCGAACCTCCGGTTCGGGATCCTCGAGCAGGCTGCGGGTCGTCGACACCGGAACACGGCGAGGCTCTTGGCCGGCAATCTCGAGATCGAACTCGAGTCCACCCGAAACCTGTCCGTACAGCCGCCCCCATGCCGACAGCGCGTCGACATTGAGATCGGCTGCGAGGTCTTCGAGTTCGGTGTCCATCCGCCATCGAGCGCTCGTGCGCAGTCGTGTAAGGAAATGCGTAGCGTCGGTGAGCGCTTCGCATGCCAGCAACGCAGCGAAGCTCTCCTCGTCTGCTTCGCCAAAACCCGCGCGAATCAAGATGAAGATCTTCTCGAGCTCGGACCGCGCAGCGGATGCGGCCGAGCTCTCGCTTTGGATGGCCTCGTTGCGGGTGTCGGCGGCAGAGAGGCAACCCAGGTAGGAACCGAGATGGGTCGCCCGCGCGGCGACCTGCTCGACGCGCAAGAGGACTTCGGCCCAGGCCTCGACATTGTCGAGCGCGAGGTCACCGAGCTGATCGATTTCGCGATGCAGCGATGAGAAGTCTTCCTTCAGGCGATCCCGAAACGATCGATACGCGTCGCCATCGAACGCGTCGAAGTAGGGTGTCATGTCCCAATTGCCAGGCATCGCGTCTCCGATGGGTCGATTGCGCGGGTCGTTGATTGCGAGTCTCCACACTCTTCCACGGCGCTGCCACATTTGGGCCACAATCGCGCTCTAGATTCGATGCATGATGAATTGGATTCGTGTGGCTGTGCTGCTGGTCTGCGTTTGTTGTGCTCCATCGGCGCAGGCGGAACGCCGGATCGATCTCGTACTCGCGCTCGACACGACCGGATCGATGGCGGGATTGATCGAACGCGCGAAGGCCGAGCTGTGGCGGATCGTCGACCAACTCGCCGCAAGCGACTCGGACGCGCGAATCCGACTGGGACTCGTCGCCTACCGCGACCGCGGCGACGCCTACGTCACCGAGGTTCATGCGCTGAGTTCGAACATCGACGAGTCGTACGGCCGGTTGCTCGAATTCGAAGCCGGCGGTGGTGGGGACACACCCGAATCGGTCAATCAAGCGCTCGCCGACGCAGTGGATCGAGTCGGCTGGGATTCCTGCCCGAACGTCCAACGCGCGATCATTCTCGCCGGCGATGCCCCGCCCCACATGGACTATCGAGACGAGGTCCAATGGCCCACGAGTGTGCGCAATGCACGCGAGCGGGGCATCGCCATCCACACCATCGCGTGCGGCGGCAATCCCAAGACCCAACAGATCTGGCGACAGATCGCGGAGGCCGCTGACGGACGCTATGCGCTGCTATCCCAGACTCCGGCGCGAGCGATCGAGTCGCCTTGGGATGGGCAACTGGCCGCTCTCAATCGGGCTCTGTCAGAGACCGTGGTGCCGTACGGAACGGATGCCGAACGGGAGCGATTGCAGACGGCGATGGGACGCACCGAGCACGTGGATTCCTCGGCGGCGGCCGCGCGTGCCTCGTACCTCGGTCGTCTGGGAGCCGCCGGCACCGCACCGGAGTCGGATCTGGTTGCGATCGCGGGCGGCGAGGAGTTCGGGCCCGGTGACATCGCGCTCGAATCCCTTCCGCCCGAGTTCCGATCGCAAACGCGCGAGCAACTGCTTCGAAATCTGCAGGACCAGCTCGAGCGACGCACTGGCCTGTTGACCGAGGTGGCTTACTACGCCGAGAAGCGGGACGCCTTTCTCGGGGATCATCGACGCAGCGGTGCGGGGCGTGTGTTCTCGCAGGATGTCGTCGATGCGCTGGTCGACGGGGCAAAAAGGTCCACGGATCCAAACCAATCCCACCCATCCTGCCGGTGAACCCGAGGGTTGTGTTCCGACGATTGTTGGCGGCCGCGCGGAAGCAACTGATTTAGAGCCCGAATTCTCCGATGTTCGCAGCCGGAGCAAGTCACGGCCGCAACCTCGCGTTGATCAACGGGTTTCCGATCATCACCAACAATCATCGGGACACAACCAGCGGCTTGCATTCGGTTGCGGGGTTTCGTACGATTTAAACGAACGTTTGAACAACCCCCAAAAGAGCCACAATGAGTACACCTCCTTCCTCCGACAAGGACACCCAGCGCAGACGAGCGAAGCCCCCCGGTGTGGGCAATCCACCCGTCGAGACGGCGGCGGCGATCCTGGAAGCCGCCGAGCAACTGTTCATCGACAAGGGCTACGCGGGTACCTCCGTTCGCGCGATCGCCACGAAAGCCGGCGTGAATCTCGCCTCGGCCCACTACCATTTTGGCTCGAAGGCTGGGCTGCTGGGCGCAGTCATTCATCTACGCGTCGCGCCCGCCAACGAAGAACGCGAGCGGCGACTCGACGCGCTCGAGCGCGAGACCCCGAATCCAAGTGTCGAGCAGATCCTCGAAGTGTTCTTCTCGACCCTGGCGCTCGACGGTGTAGCGGCCACACTGCCGCGGTTGATCGCCCGGTTGTACGGTGAACCCGAGTCGGTCTCACAGCCGTTGATCGAGCGCGAGTTCGGCGCGGTTTCCCGACGCTTTCTCGCCGCACTCGGGGCCGCGATGCCGGACGTCGATGCGGAAGTGCTTGCCTGGCGGTTCTATTTCATGATCGGAGCCATGATCCACATGCTCGCGTTCGAAGGACCGCACACAATGGATCCTGCAGAGCGACGGAGTGAGGACAGTTTGCGTCGCTTGCTCGAATTCGCAGTCGCCGGGATTACCAACGGAGTTCCTCGCGCGCCCGAGGAGAAATGAAATTGAAGAAGGTCTTGATCCCGTTGCTCATCTTGTTGGGCGGTGTGGGTTTCGCGGCCCTGCTGATCGTCACCGGGCCCGAGGTCGCGCCGCGTGCGCCGAGCGTGAACGCACCGCTCGTTCGCGTATTGGAAGTCGCGCCCGAAACCATCCAGCTCCGCGTGTCGACTCACGGGACGGTCACGCCGCGAACCGAAAGCGAGCTGGTACCCGAGGTGTCGGGGCCCGTGATCTGGATGTCGCCCGCGATGGTATCCGGTGGGTTCTTCGAAGAGGGCGAACCCCTGTTGAGGATCGACCGGCTCGACTACGAAGTCGCGTTGGAAGAGGCTCGTGCCGGCCTGGCGCGCGCCGATAGCGAACTTTCAGCAGCGAGCAAAGAACAGGTGCGACAGCTGGACCTTGCACGGCGCGAGGTTTCGAGCGACGCCCGTCGAGATGACGCGGTGAATCGGTTCGGTGTCGCCGAAGCGTCGCTGCGCGAGGCGAAGGCTCGCTTGAGGCGTGCGAAACGAAACCTCGCTCGCACCGAAGTGGTCGCTCCGTATTCCGGGCGAGTGCGCAACGAACGCATCGATGTTGGCCAGTTCGTCAATCGCGGCACTCCAGTGGCCACGGTCTACGCCGTCGACTTCGCCGAGGTGCGGCTGCCGGTGCAAGACGAAGAGCTGGCTTTCCTCGAGCTTCCGCTCGCAAGCGCAGCCTCGGAAGGCGCCCTGTCGGTGCCCGTGGTCTTGCGCGCGCGGTTTGCCGGGCGCGAACACACCTGGCAAGGCGAGATCGTTCGCACCGAAGGAGAGCTCGACCCCAAGACGCGGATGGTCAACGTCGTGGCACGTGTCGCAGACCCGTATGCGGAGACGGAAGGTCGGCCACCGCTCGCGGTCGGACTCTTCGTCGAGGCAGACATTCTCGGTCCGGAAGCCGAAAATGTGGTCGTGCTACCTCGTTCGGCGATTCGCGGCGACGGCCAGGTGCTGATCGTCGACTCCGAACAGCACCTGCGCTTTCGCGACGTCGAAATTCTGCGAGTGGCACGCGACGAGGTGTACGTGAAGGCCGGGCTCGCTTCCGGAGAGCGCGTATGCATCTCTCCGCTGGAGAGTGCGCTCGACGGGATGTTGGTTCGTGTAGTCGACAGTGATTCCTCACCGCAGTCGACCGCGGAAGCCAGATCGGGTCGCGGACCCTCGACATGAAGGGGCCGATCGCCTGGTTTGCCGAAAACCACGTTGCAGCGAACCTGTTGATGGGTGTCATGGTGTTCGGTGGTCTCGCGGCGTTGCCGCAGATCCCGCAGAAGTCGTTCCCCGACATCGACGTCAACATGATCACCGTCAGCGTCATCTACCTGGGAGCCGCTCCGGAGGAGGTCGAGGAGGGCGTCTGCATTCGGATCGAGGAAGAACTCGACGGCATCGAAGGCGTCGAGCGGATCCAGTCCACGGCGAACGAGGGCCGCTGCACCGTCCAGGTCGAGTTGTTCGAATCTGCGGATCCATCCAGCGCTCTCGACGACGTCAAGAATCGTGTCGACGCGATCACGACGTTTCCGGTCGAGACCGAGAAGCCGATCATCACGCTGGTGTCGCCGCAACGCTCGGTGATGGATATCGCGATCACAGGGCCGACCGACGAGCGCGAACTGAAGGTGGTCGGGCAGCGTGTTCGCGACGAGATCGCGGCGTTGCCTGCCGTGACCCAGGTCGAACTGCTGAATACGCGCCCCTATGAAGTCTCGATCGAGGTTTCCGAAGCTTCGCTGCGTCGCAACGGGCTGTCGTTCGAGCAGGTGGCTGCGGCGGTTCGAAACGCGTCGCTGGATTTGCCGGGAGGCTCGATCAAGACGGCCGGCGGCGAGATCCTGCTGCGAACGAAAGGGCAGGCCTACTGGGGAGAGGAGTTCGAGCAGCTGGTCGTCCGGACACGTACGGACGGCACACGCATTCTGCTTCAGGATGTCGCGAAGGTGATCGACGGCTTCGAAGACACCGACCAGCTGGTTCGATTCAACGGCAAGCGAGCGGCGATCATTCGTGTGTCGCGCATCGGTGAGCAGGACATCCTCGAGATCACGGCGGCCCTCAACGACTACCTCGATGCGGCTCCCGGCAATCTGCCGGCCGGTGTCGAGTTGACGATCTGGAGCGATGGCTCGCTGATGCTTCGCGACCGGCTCGACACGCTGCTGAGCAGTGCGCGCCAGGGCTTCTTGATGGTGTTGTTTCTGCTGGCACTGTTTCTACGCCCGAGGCTCTCGTTCTGGGTCAGTGTCGGCGTTCCGGCATCCTTCCTGGGTGCTGTGTGGCTCATCTGGGTGTTGGGGATGTCGATCGACGGCATCTCTCTGTTCGGCTTCATTCTGGTGCTGGGCATCCTGGTCGACGATGCGATCGTCATTGGTGAAAACGTCTATTCGCGTCAGCAAGCCGAAGGCAGCTGGCTGCCGGCTGCGATCGACGGGACCCGAGAAGTTTCGGTGCCGGTGATCTTCGGCGTGCTGACCACCGTGGCTGCGTTTACACCGCTGCTGCTCGGCCCCGGGACGATCGGGCAGATTCAGTCGATCATCGCGACGGTCGTCATGTGCTGTCTTCTGTTTTCGCTGGTGGAGTCGCAACTGGTCTTGCCTGCGCATCTCGGTCACCGGCACGCGGAAACCCCCGCGGCCGAAATCGGCTTGATGTTGATCCCGGTCATCGGCGTCATCTTGCTGGGGATTGCGTGGGATCTGCGTAGCTACATCGCGCTGAGTATCGGGTGCGCCTCGGTGCTCTTCGCTTGGCACAAGACCGGCGGGTTTGGTCGCGTGGCGGCGGTGCTGATCGATCTGCAGTCGCGATTCTCGCGCGGTCTCGAACGCTTCATATTCGGGAGCTTTCGGCGAGCCGTGAGTCGCGCAGTCGACCAGCGTTACACGACCGCAGCCATCGCCATTTTCGTGCTGCTTGCGACCGCGGGAGTCCTGAGAAGCGGGCGACTGCCGTTTTCGTTCTTTCCTCCCCTCGAATCGGACCAGGTCACGGCCAGGCTCACGATGCCGCTCGGCACCTCGGCGACTGTGACGCAGGCCGCTGTGCTGCACCTGGAAGCCAGCGCCGAGGATCTCGCAACCGTTCTCGCCGAGGAAACCGAGGCGGCTGCGCCGGTGTTGCACATCCTCGCGGCCGTCGGCGGCCACCCGGTCAGCGCGTCCGGGCAGGGACCTCCGGGCGCCGGTGGCGTCGGCAGTAACGGCGGGCACATGGGCGAAGTGACGATGCAACTCACGCCAGGCCAGGCGCGCGACGTCGAAACCCGCGACGTCGCAAGACGATGGCGAGAGCTGTCGGGTGCGGTTCCCGATGCGGTCGAGCTCACTTTCGAGTCGTCGCTCTTCTCGGTCGGAGAGGCGATCAATATTCAACTCGAAGGCGACCAACTCGGAGAGCTGCGGATCGTGGCGGCCGAAATTCGAGGTGAACTCGCCAAGTATCCCGGAGTGATCGACATCGCCGACTCGTTCCGCTCGGGCAAGCGGGAACTCGAGCTGGATATTCTGCCGTCCGGTGAAGTGCTTGGCCTGACACTTCGAGACCTGGCTCGCCAGGTTCGCCAGGCTTTCTACGGCGAAGAGATCCAGCGCGTCCAGCGCGGGCGCGACGACGTGCGCGTGATGGTCCGCTACACGGATGCAGAGCGTCGAACGCTCGGCGCGCTCGATGACATGCGGATCCGAACACCCGATGGTTCGGAGGTTCCATTCGCGACCGTCGCACGAGCGAAACTCGGCCGCGGGTATTCATCGATCAAGCGCGCCGATCGACGACGGGTCGTCAACGTCACGGCCGACGTGAACCGTACACAGACGACCGCAAACGAAGTCCTGGCACAGATGCGCACAGGGTCGATCCAATCCATCATGGCGGATCACCCGCGGATCACCTACCGGCTCGAAGGCGAACAGAAACAGCAGGGTGAGGCCGTCAGCGGATTGATTCCGTTGTTCGGGATCGCGCTGTTCATCATTTTTGCACTGCTCGCGATTCCACTCCGCTCGTATAGCCAGCCGCTGATCATCATGAGCGTGATTCCGTTCGCATTGGTCGGCTCCGTCGCGGGCCACCTGTTGATGAAGAGTTTCGGATTGATCACCGGGCTCGCGATGATGAGCGTGATGGGGTTCATCGCGGCTTCAGGCGTCGTGGTGAACTCGAGCCTGGTGCTGGTGCACGCCGTCAATGGGAAACGCACGCTGGGGGCGTCGGTCCGCGAAGCGGCGATCGACGCTGCGGTCACCCGCTTTCGGCCGGTCGTGCTCACGTCGCTGACGACCTTCGTCGGATTGCTGCCGCTGATGGCCAATCGGAGTGTCCAGGCGCAGTTCCTGGTTCCGATGGCCATCTCGCTGGCATTCGGTGTTCTGTTCGCAACGTTCGTCACGCTGCTGGTCGTGCCGGCGGGCTACGTCATCCTCGAGGATTTGCGAAGGCTCCGCAGCACGCCGCGGTTGGGGGTGGCGATGGTCGAGGATGAAAGAGCCGCTTGACGCGATTCAATCCGTCACGCACTGGCACTCGGTCGCCCGGAGACGGATTGATACCAACGTGACAGGTGGGCCTGTTCGCTCGAGTGCGGCAGGTCGTTGAGCTTCGCTGCAAAATCCGCGGTGCAGAGCGCGATGATATCGGCGAAAGAGAACTCACCTGCGAGATACTCGTGATTGGCCAGATGTCGATCGAGGAAGTCGAAGTAGCTGCGAACCACAGCTCGATTCTGCTCCGCCATCTCGGGGATCTGCCGTTTCACGACAGCCTTGGTGAGTGGCGAACCGTGAACCCACACCATCCCGACGGGCATCATGAAATTGAGTTCGATGCGACGGATCCACATCTCGACGGTGCCCTGTTCGCTGGCGGTAGTGCCGAACAGCGGCGGATCCGGATGCTCGACTTCGAAATAGCGGCAGATTGCGACGGATTCGGCGATGTGAGAGCCGTCGTCGAGTTCGAGGACCGGAAGGCCCCCCATCGAATTGACGCGCTTCATGAACTCGGGCTCGCGGTTTTCCCGCTTCATGATGTCTACCTGCTGGAAGGGGATTTCGATGCCCTTCTCGGCGAGGTAGATGTGGACTCTTCGGGGGTTCGGCGCACCGGCATACGTATAGAGTTTCATGTCGTGAGCCTAGCGCGTGGTCCACTTCGCCGCGGGGCGCTGGGCATCGGCGTTTCGATTCGCCATCGTGGTGGAAGATGAACGAACCCAAGACGATAGAGCCGCTATTCGAAGGCCCGCTGGACATCATCGGCGATATCCATGGCGAGCGAGTCGCTCTGGAGAGCCTGCTCCGGAAGCTCGGGTACGATGACCGGGGAAGACACCCGGAAGGCCGCCGGCTGGTGTTCGTCGGCGACCTGATCGATCGCGGCCCCGATAGCCCGGGCGTGTTGCGGATGGTGATGCGACTGGTCCAGTCCGGAAACGCGCAGTGTGTGGTGGGCAACCACGAACTCAACGCATTGCGTGACGATCCGAAACAACATCGTTCGGGTGAAGGCTGGTGGTATGGACGCGACGAGCCGGCATACGACTCGGTTGTCGTCGATGCGGGCGAAAAAGAGCGCGAATTTGTTCCATTCTTGCGACGCATGCCCGCGGCGGTCGAGCGAACGGACCTGCGCGTCGTTCACGCATGTTGGCATGCACCGTCAATCGAAACGGTGCGCGCACACGAAAGCGTGATCGATTGCTTTCACGACGAGCACCGGGCACTGGTCCCGGTTCTCAGCGATCTGAGAGAACGCGCGTTCCGCGCCGTCAAGGCTTCGGGATACGAGATACGGGATCGCCGAAATCCCGATCGCCCGATCCCGATGATCATGGAGCTGGCCGAGTTCGAAGAGCGCAACCAGATGGGCAACGCCGCGAAGGTCGTCACGTCTGGAATCGAGCGAACGATCGAGGAGCCATTCTGGGCTTCTGGCAAATGGCGCGTGGTCGAACGGATGCGCTGGTGGGACGAGTTCGACGATACACCCGTGGTGGTGGGTCACTATTGGCGGCGCTACCGACCGGATCTTGCCGATGCTGCTGGCTCTTCTCTGGACAGCTCTCTCGCCACTTCCCTAGACGCTTCCCCAGATAAGGGGGATGCCGATCTGTTCGGCGAAACACCGGCCGACCAGTGGCTCGGTCGACACCGAAAGGTGATGTGCATCGACTACTCGGTCGGACTTCGCTTCCACGAGCGCAAGCAGGGCCGGGATCCGGTGGCTTTCGATTCCTGTCTGGCAGCGCTGCGGGTTCCGGAATGGCGACTGGTGTTCGATGATGAACGCGAGGAGCTTCGGTTGGGCAGGCCTGGCGAGTAGTCTGGGTGCAGTCTTAGCGGTCTGTCGTAGCCGGTTGTCGTAGCGGGCTGTCGTAGTTGGAGTTGGTTGCTCGCCCCCAGCCTCGCGTGCAGCTGGGCGGGCTGGGGGCTCGCGGGTCGGGTCCGTTGTTTGTCTAGGAAGATCATCGACCGGCCTGTTCTTTGGGGGCGGGG
>JAJDAM010000376.1 GCA_029261905.1 Deltaproteobacteria bacterium | reverse complement strand
CGCCGACCGCGCGAATCGGAGTGTGCGAGAGATCGGTAAGGATCTTTATCGAGACTTCTTGGCATTTCTGTAAAAGGTCGTCACGGATCTCCTTCGGGCTAATGACAAGTCGGTCAGGCATCACTCGAAGAAAGAGTTCGTCAAAGGCCAGTCGAGGGCCCAAAGCAAGATTGTTGACAGATAGCTCGAGGCCAATTTCTTCCGCCTCGGTTAGGTGCCCAGAGACCCATGCAGGTGAAAAGATCGCTGCGTTCCAAGCACCGGCGAGAACTACAGAGAACCCATCCTCGACTGGCTGCATGTTCTCCCCTGCCCGAACAAGAAGTACGTTACTGCAGAAATTCCCAGCGCTCGACATGCGTCGCCACAAGAGAAGCGAGATTAATACGCTTGGTCTGCACCGGGCAGTTCCCCCGTCAGCGAAAATTCAGGAGGACCGCCGCGAACTTCTACAAGACTACCCAGAAAATCGTTCGATGGCATCGGTGGCGAAAAGTACTTGTCCGGCCGAAATAGTGGAAGGGTATGCCCTGCGGCGCACCATTTGGAGTACCTGCGTTTTCTTAACCGCCGCGAGTTCTGACATCTCAAGAGAAACTCCGGTTGGGCGCCCCTGCGTTGCCGATGATTCGACGCCAGAGGATTCTGAGTTGATTTGGGGCCGGACCGCTGGATAGCCCGAGATACGCTCGAATTTCGATTTTTGGTTCGGAGAGGGGGCCCAGCGATTGAGGCAGCGGTCTTGAAATTTGCTGCGGACGACGCGTTCGAGTGTTTCTTAATTGTGTCGGTAAATTGGCTTGGCCGCCTGCCTGCGCATGAACTCGCGGGATACCTGCACCCCTTCTGCACTCCATAGTGCAGCGATTTCGACAGCGATATTACCTGATTCCGCTGACGTTGAACATATACACGCAAGCATCTCGAAGCGGCAGCGTCGATATCGGAGCTGCTCTACATGTCACGAAAGCCGCATGGAGGTCGTGGCCGAGATCGAGCGACAACCGCGCTACTCCTGGCGCCCGATCCGCGTCGAGATCCACGACTCCTCATGAAACACAACACGCACCGATTCCGAGCCAGTGCACGGATCTTCCGGGCCGCTTGTGGCACCGGGTGGGTACACGTTTGTTTGCGGATCCGCTTTCGTTCCGCGCGTCACCGATCCCACCGTACAGAGCCGCTCTCGGGGGGCGTGCACCCTCGGCAATTCGACCCGCGAAACCAATCTATCAGCGTCCGGTGCCAGCACGAACGATGTTGTCTTCGATCGAATGCCCAAGAGCGGAGTTTCCTTCCCGCGGCTTAGCTCTATGGGCAGCGATGCCGATCCGCACCGGGCACGAGCGGATGCCCTTGCGCGGCACCGCTATCCATAGATCCCCATTCAATATGTCAAATAGGGGTCTTGGTAAGAAGACCGACGGCGATCACCGGCGGTCTACTTCTGTGCGCAGAACCAGCCAACCGAGTCCCAGAGTTCCTCTACGGCCACCCACTCGAAACCAGACGCGCGGAGTTCCCCGGCAAACGCAGGCGCATCGAAACGATCCTCGAGCGGATGCTCGAGGAAGCGCCGGGTGAGCGGGTGCACGATGAAACTCCTCAGCATTTCTTCCGCGTAAAAACGCCCACCGGGCTTCAAGACGCGGTGGATTTCTGCCAGGGCGGCGCGCCAGTCCGGAACATGGTGGATGATGCCGAAGTCGAAAACGGCATCGTAAGTCGAAGCGGGAGCGTCAATCGCACTCGCGTCGCCGACCCTGACCCGCACCTGCGATCTGCGGTCCAGGAGCCGTTTCCGGGCCCTTTCGACCATGCGCGGGTCCAAGTCAAAGGCATCGACGTGCTCAGCGCCGAACACATCGAGAATGAGCTCAGTCCCGACGCGCGCCCACACCCGACCTCTAGGGCACGCCCCCCGACCATCCTTCCGCCCATGCGGAGCAGCCGCGGGGCTTCCACGTGGCGCTGGATCGCCGAACGCACGGGGTTGTTCATCATCGCGAACTCGATGTGGTTGAGAATCATTGCGGCTCTCCATCAGGATTGCCCGAGCACCGCGCTCCAGCTCAGCGGAGACGAACATTCCGCCCGCCAGACCTGGTCTGGGGTCTTGTGATTAGATATCTGATTAGCTATTCACATATGAATTCGCAAGAGGAGATCTGCCCAATGGCTCGTGGAGTAGTCGGACTCGATGTTTGTGCTGTGAAGGTCGTCGACGAGATGCGTGTCGAAGCGGCCAAGGAAGCCCTCCTTCCCGAAGACGAGCTCGAGCAGCTCACCCGGCTCTTTCGCCTTCTGGGCGATGCCACACGCGCCCGGCTTCTCTACGCGCTGCTTGAGGCCGGGGAGCTCTGCGTCTGCGACCTCTCAGCAGCCACGGGCACGCCAGAAACGAACATCTCCCATGCCCTTCGCCTCCTTCGAACCGCCGGCATCGTGAAGGTCCGCCGAGCTGGTCGGATGATGTTCTACAGCCTCCACGATGCCCACGTTCGAATGCTGCTGGATGTCTCTCGCGAGCATCTTCGACACGAGGCGCGTTGATGGAGGTTCTCAGGGACCCGTTCTTCTGGGCCTGCATGTCCCTCGCCGCGGGCGCCGTGGGGAATGCCATCGTCTCGAACGTTCTTCCGCGAAGCCAGCCCGTCGGCTTCGTCGTGGTCGCGAGCTTCATGGTTGGACGCACTGTTCTCGTCCTTCCCTTCTGTGTACAACCCCGCCTTGACATCGCGGGGCTCCATCTCCCGCTCGGGGTAGCTGCGATGGTGGGCGGTATTGTTCTCGTCATCCCCGTCCTTCGTGTTCAGTGGACGACGGGTCCCGAAGCTTCGGAAGAACTCAGAACAACCGGCCTCTACGGCCTTGTGCGTCATCCGGGCTATCTCGGCAATGTGCTGCTCGGACTCGGCTGGGCGCTGGCCTTTCGCTCAACGATTGGGGTGGCGCTCACCATCGTATGGTGGCTCTTCTTTGTCTTCCACGCGCTAATCGAAGAAGCTTCGCTCGAGCGCACCTACGGACACGTCTACCGCGAATACAAGGCTCGCGTTCGTGGGCGAATTATCCCGGGGTTGCCCGTTTGAGACGCGACCTACTTCTTCGCCGCGGCCTTCTCCTTGAGGCACTTACGATTGCCTGGAACGTCATCGAGGCCATTGTCGCAATTGGTGCTGGCTGGCTCGCCGGCAGCGTCGCGCTCGTTGGGTTTGGCCTCGACAGCACCATTGAGACGGTGGCCGCCGGCGCGCTCTACCACCGACTCCGCGCCGAGCGCCGCGGAGCGACCTCCGAAAAGACCGAGGCCCTCGAGCTGCGAGCACTTCGCATCGTTGGCGTCACGTTCTTTGCCCTTGCGCTCTACATCGTCTATGAGGCTGGGAGCACGCTCTGGATGCGGGAGCCGCCGGACCCCAGCCGCCTCGGGATTGCGCTCGCCGTGCTCTCGCTCGTCGTAATGCCCTTCCTGGCTTGGGCGAAACTCCGCACGGGCCAAGCCCTTCAGAGCCGCGCCCTGATTGCCGATGCGAAAGAGACGATTGCCTGCACCTACCTCTCCCTCATGCTGCTGTTGGGATTGGGCGCCAACGCACTCCTTGGTTGGTGGTGGGCTGACCCTGTAGCGGCTCTTGCGATGCTCCCTTGGGTCGTCAAGGAAGGCTTCGAAGCCCTTGAAGAATCGAAAGCCAGTTGCGAAGACGTCGAATCCGTGCGAAAGATGCGGCCATGAGCGCGCGATTCGAACATCTCTTGAGGACCCACCTGCCGTTGTCAGGTCGAAGGTTCCGAGCTTCTGTTGTTGCGCTCCTCGCTCTCCTCGGGATCCTGACCTCGTTAGTTCCCTGCGAGACGCCCTCCGCGACCAGCGATCGGACTCAGCTCACCGCCGTCCAGTCCGAACTTCCGATTTCGTCTAGCGAACCCGCACCGAGTTGCCCAGACAGCTGTGCCTGCCTGTGCGCTGGCTCCTGCTGCGGTGCACTCGCCTCGCAGCATCTAAGCCTTGCGGCCGCCGATGGCGCGCAACCGCTCGTCGATACGAGACGCCCCTTCCTCTCCCGCCTCATCCCAGAGCGCCTCTTCCATCCCCCCCGACTCCACTCCGTCGTCTGAACTAGCCGACACGCGCCGCCTGTAGCTACAGACGTCGTGCGTCTTGAGACGGGGCCGCGCCCCAGCTCCCATCGACGGAAGACTACGAATGCACCCCAATCGATCGGGCGTAGCTATAGCTGCGCTTCTACTACTTTTTCTTGCACGGCCTAACCTCGCGCTGGCTCAGGCGGAGCGCTCCCAGAGCCTCGACCTCTCCGAGGCGCTCGCCCTGGCGCGCAAGAACAGTCCGCTACTAGAAGCCGCGACAGCACGAATCGCCGAAGCGCAAGGCGACTTGACCCAGGCCAGCTTGCTCCTAATTGACAATCCGGAGCTCCAAGTCGCTGCAGGGCCACGCTTCTTGAGTGAGCCAGGAGGCGGAAGTGAGCTTGATGCTGAAGTCGGGCTAGCTCAGCGCTTTGAAATTGGTGGACAGCGCCGCCACCGCATGGCGCGCGCAGAGGCTCTGGCCGTCGCCTCCGAGGCTCAATCAAACGATTCTCAGCGCGTGGTTGCCCATGCCGTGGCGTCGGTCTTCTACGAGGCCATGGGTGCCGCCGAAACGCTCCAGCTCACCGAAGACAACGCTGCGCTTGCCGAGAACCTCTACGACATCGCGACTTCACGGGTTTCAGCTGGAGCGGCTGCTCCGCTTGAAGAGAACACTGCTCGCATACGGCGAGCGGAGGCGACGCGCCAACTCGTACAGGCCGAGACTCTCCTTCGAACCGCCAAGCTGCGCCTCGCGACCACGCTTGGCATCGATTTGACCACACAGCTTCAGCTAAAGGGTGCCCTTCCCGAGTCTGCCACTCTACCTCCGCTCTCGGAGTTGCTCGCGCTCGCTTCAGCCAATCACCCGCAGCTTCTTGCCTCTCGGGCGACTGTGGAAGCCGAGCAGAGCGCCGCAGCTCTTGCCAGAGCGGAGGCCTGGCCGGATGTCTCACTCGGTGTTGCTTACGCCCGAGACGAAGGCGACGACATCGTCATGGGAGGGCTCACGTTCGAAGTGCCAGTTTTCAATCGGAACCAAGGCGAACGCGCACGCGCCAACGCCGCCAGCCGACGTGCCGCCGCCGCAGCGCGTTCCGAACGCCTCGAGGTCGAGTCACAAGTTCGGCAGAGCTACGCCGAATACGAAGCCGCCACACGCTCGGTGGCAGCCTTTGACGCTGACGTGCTCCTGTCCCACCGCGAAAACTTGAAGCTCATCGAAGCCATGTTTCGCGCCGGAAAGATTCAATACGTCGATGTTGTCCTGCTTCAGCGAGAGCTGATTGAGGGACGACTCGGATACCTGGAGGCTCGGCTGGAGCTGGCGCGCGCAGAAGTCGCAACCCGCGCTGCCGCCGGACTAGACCTGATAGCGCCTGAAACTGGGAGGACCCTGCCGTGAGAATCCAGAACCCCTTCGTCGCCCTGCATACCTTGGTTTGCGTTGCCATCCTGACGCTTGCTCTTGGGTGTGGCTCTGAGTCGGTTGAGGTCGAGCCCGATGGTGATGAGGAGCGCGAGTCGGCTTCCGACCGAGTTCAGCTATCCCCGGAAGCCCTTGCCCACCTCTCGCTTGAGTACGTTGTTGCCAAAGAGCTGGCACTTCAGCCGACGCTGAAAGTGAGCGCGGAGCTGATGCCAGTACCGGACCGGCACGCCGAAGTCGGAACGCTAGTTCCTGGACGTATCGCCCGGGTGCACGTCAACGTGGGCGATACCGTCGAAGTCGGTGACCCGCTCCTTCTTGTTGATAGCCCTGAGGTCGGAAGAGCTCGCGCGGAACTCATCAAGGCCAGCGCTGAGCTTGATGTGGCGCGCGCTGCCGAGGCGCGCGAAAAGCGTCTGCTCTCCGAACGCGCCACCTCGCAACGCGAAGTCGAGGTCGCCGAGGGCGCTCTCAAGACTGCTCGAGCCCGATACAGCGCCGCGCAGGCGCTACTTGCAACCCTTGGAGCGGGAGACCAAGCACTCGCGGACCCCGCCGACGCTGCGCGAGTGGAGCTCCGCAGCCCCGTGGCAGGCACCGTCGTCTCTCGCAACGCTCATGTTGGCCGCGCCGTCGAGCCCGGCGAAACACTCATTGAAGTCGTAGACCTCGACGAGCTCTGGCTCATTGCGGATGTCTATGAGCGCGACCTGCGGCTTGTCGCCGAGGGGCAACGCGTCCAGGTGGATTTCCGCGCGTACCCCGACAATGCGTTCGCCGGCACCGTGGACCACATTGCGGGCACCATCGACGAAAGGACCCGCGCAGCCAAAGTCCGCGCCGTCCTCCCTAATCCGGAGCATCGGCTACGCCCTGGGATGTTTGCCACAGCGCGAATCTCGGGAACTCACGACCACGCGCCACAACCAACGCTCGCCGTCCCGGCCTCCGCGGTGCAGACGATTGACGACCATCGCGCCGTCTTCGTTCGCATCGGCGAGGGTCTTTTCGAACTTCGAAGGGTCCACACTGGCGAGCGTGCTGGTGAGTTCATAGAGGTACTAAACGGCATCGAACCCGGAGACGAGGTTGTTGCCGATGGGAGTTTCCTTCTAAAGGGCCAGCTCCTTCGCTCCTCCCTCGCGGAGGAAGAGTAATGGCAGAGCGAGTCGTCGCGTGGGCACTTCGAAACCGTTTCCTTGTACTTGCTCTGACGTTCCTCCTCGTCGTTGCCGGAGTGGAGCACATGCGTCGGCTTCCTATCGACGCCGTTCCAGACGTGACCAACGTCCAGGTCCAAGTCCTTACAAAAGCTCCGGCACTTGCCCCGCTCGAAGTGGAACGCCTTGTCACCTTTCCGGTTGAGGCTGCCATGGCCGGCCTCCCCAACCTCGAAGAGATTCGGTCAGTCTCCAAATTTGGGCTCTCTGCTGTGACCGTTGTGTTCATCGAGGGAACCGACATTTATCGCGCTCGCCAACTCGTCTCAGAACGACTCATCGAATCCCGCGAGGCGGTCCCAGAAGAATACGGCGTGCCTGAGATGGGGCCGATTGCGACAGGCCTCGGCGAAATCTTTCAATTCGAGGTTCGCGGCGAGCCCGCCTGCGCTTCGAGCCAGGACCGGCCAGATTGCTACACGCCGATGGAACTCCGGACCATCCTCGATTGGTTCGTTGCATACCAGCTGAAGAGCGTTCCCGGCGTTGTCGAGGTCAACACCTTCGGCGGAGAACTCAAGACCTACGAAGTACAGCCCGACCCTTTTGCGCTTCGAAGCTACAACCTGCCGCTGGCCACGATTTTTGAGGCGCTAGAGAGAAACAACCGGAACGTGGGCGGCGCCTACCTGGTTCGAAACCGAGAGCAGGTCGTCATCCGGGGTGAGGGGCTCCTCAAGGGCATTGAGGATATCGAGAACGTCGTTCTGCGCACCAGCGAGGAAGGAACGCCACTCTACATCCGGAATGTGGCGAACGTGGCGCTCGCGCCCATGGTGCGCCAAGGCGTCGTGACACGTGACGGACGCGGAGAAGCGGTGCTCGGAATCGTCATGATGCTCATGGGGGAGAACTCTCAAGACGTCGTAGACGGCGTAACCGCGAAGATCGCGTCCTTTGCCTCAAGTCTTCCCGCTGGTGTAACCGTCGAGCCCATCTACGACAGGACAGATCTCGTTGCCCGCACGATTCGCACTGTGCAAACTAACCTGCTCGAGGGGGGGCTCCTCGTCGTTGCAGTTCTCTTTCTCATGCTCGGCAACCTCCGCGGAGGCCTCATCGTTGCCTCTGCAATTCCTCTATCGATGCTCTTCGCCTTCATCGGCATGGTTCAGGGTGGTGTTTCCGGAAACCTGATGAGCCTCGGCGCCATTGACTTCGGACTCATCGTCGATGGCTCGGTGGTTATGGTCGAGAACGTTTTTCGGATGATGGCAGACAAAGAGCGCGCGCGAGTATCGACGCTGGATATTGTTCGCGAGGCTGCAGCGGAAGCTGCGCGGCCCGTGGCCTTCGCCGTTGGCATCATCATGATTGTCTATCTGCCCATATTCTCGCTGACGGGCGTTGAAGGCAAGATGTTCCAGCCGATGGCACTCACGGTGCTGCTCGCACTCGGTGGCTCTCTCATTCTGGCACTCACGCTCGTGCCCGTTCTGGCGTCCCTAGTACTTCGCCCCGGAAGCGCTGGCCACGACGAGACCTGGCTCGTTCGAAGACTGCGGGCGATCTATACGCCTCTGCTTGAGGTGGCCTTCGGTCACCGCATTGCCCTGGTTTCTGCAAGTGCAGCTCTGTTCGCGTGTAGCGTTGGAGCCGCGTCTTTCATGGGGGCGGAGTTCATTCCGAAGCTCGATGAGGGCTCCATCGCGCTGCAGGTTTGGCGACTGCCGTCGGTCTCTGTGGATGAGGCGGCCAAGCAGTCGACCATGCTCGAGTCGGTGTTGCTGCGCGAGTTTGGCGACGAAGTCGAGACCATTGTCTCGAAGACCGGACGCCCTGAAATCGCTACCGACCCGATGGGAGTCGAGATGAGCGATGTGTTCGTGATGCTTCATCCGAGCGACCAGTGGCGCTACGACTCCAAATCGGAGCTCATCGAAGCGATGGAGGATGTGCTCAATAAGTCAGTTCCTGCCGCGGCGTTTGGCTTCTCGCAGCCCATCGAGCTGCGCGTAAGCGAACTCATCTCCGGTGTTCGTTCCGACGTCGCTATCAAGATCTTCGGCGACGACATCGATGTGCTTGCGAAGATCGGAGAAACCATCGCGGGCGCGGTGCGCACTGTGCCCGGCGCTGAGGATGTGAAGGTCGAGCAGGTGTCTGGCCTTCCGATTCTAACGGCGACCGTCGATCGCCAGGCTATCGCTCGCCACGGTGTGGCAGCAGATGACGTGTTGTTTGCCATTGAGACACTGGGTGGACGAGCGGCTGGACTGGTGCTGGAGGGCGAGAAACGCTTCGTGCTCCAGGTACGCTTTCCCGCCGAGGTGCGAAACGATCCGGCTGCCATTGCCCGTATTCCAATTGCTTCGAACTCCTCGCGGCTCCTGCCACTAGGCGAGCTGGTCTCCTTCGACCTCGAGCCCGCCCCAGCACAGATCAGTCGCGAGAGGATCCATCGTCGACTTACTGTCGAAGCAAACGTGAGAGGTCGCGACATCGCTTCCTTTGTCGCCGATGCGAGGGAAGCCCTGGCCAACCGCGTCACATTGCCAACTGGCTACACGGTGGAGTGGGGCGGACAGTTCGAAAACCTCGAGCGCGCCTCGGCGCGGCTCGCCCTCGTCGTCCCGCTTTCGCTCCTGCTGATTCTCGTGCTTCTCTACGGCGCCTTCGACAGCTTTAGACCGGCAGTCCTGATTTTCCTGAACGTTCCCTTCGCTGCCACGGGCGGGATTCTCGCCCTGATCGCCCGCGGCATGCCACTCAGTATTTCAGCCGGCATTGGATTCATCGCTCTGTTTGGCGTTGCAGTCATGAATGGCGTCGTGCTGATTTCTTACGTCCGGAAGCTCGAGCGCGAGCGCGGCCATGACCCAGAAGCAGCGGCCCGGGAGGCTGCCCAGGTGCGGATGCGGCCGGTACTGATGACTGCGTTCGTAGCGGCAATCGGCTTCCTCCCTATGGCCCTCGCGACGGGCGCCGGCGCCGAGGTTCAGCGACCCCTCGCCACGGTCGTGATCGGGGGGCTCGTCACGGCGACGCTGCTCACGCTTTTTGTTTTGCCCGTCATCTACTC
>JAJDAM010000375.1 GCA_029261905.1 Deltaproteobacteria bacterium | reverse complement strand
TACGCGACCTTCACGCCGATATTCAACGCGACCGGCCAACCGGCAATCTCACTACCACTCCACACCACGGCGTCCGGACTGCCGATTGGGGTCCAGTTCACCGGGCCCTACGGCGAAGAAGGATTGTTGTTTCAATTGGCTGGCCAGATCGAACGCGCAAATCCGTGGATCGATCGAAGGCCCCCGACCTGGGCATCGGAATGAGTTCGCAGCCACGAAAGTGAAAGGATTTGCGATGAAGAAATTGCTGGCATTGGCCCGGTCCAACTGGCCGGTCCTCGTCTGTGTGTTGGTGGTACTCGCCGGTCGGTCGTCACTTGCCGATCACTACATCGTTCCGTCCGGTTCGATGGAACCCACGCTGATACCGGGTGATCGCGTACTGGTCGACAAGACGAGCTTCGGCTTGCGACTGCCCTTCTCGCAGATCGTGTTGATCTCGGGCGAGTCGCCGCGAGCCGGAGACGTCGTGATCTTCGACTCGCCGGAAGATGGCATCCGGCTCATCAAGCGTGTGGTCGCGCTCGGTGGCGACCAGGTCGAGCTGCGAAACGGAAAACTCCAGATCAATGGAGAGAGCCTCGCGGCGGACGCCGGGGCATCCGAGGAGCGCTTCGACGCGACCTCGGCCCACATCAGCCTGGAGCACGGTGGAGGCCGGGATTTCGGACCGACTACGGTCCCGGATGGCCACCTGATGGTGTTGGGTGACTCGCGCGGAAACAGCCGAGACAGCCGCTACTTCGGGTTCATCAAAGTCGATGACCTGTATGCGCGCGCCACACGCGTGTTCTACCGAAGCGACGACGGGTTCGTCTGGCTGCCGCTCTAGCAGGGTGCGGAAACACTCCGGACGGGAGGATTCGCGATACTGCGGAAGCGGAGGCGGCCAGGGATGGCCTCCGCGGAAGTCAAGCACAGCGCTACTGGCGAAACGCTTACACTCCTTTCTTTCGTCACAATGGTGCGTCGTTCCATTTTCGCTTCCAGGCCAGCGAGCCATGGAGCGGAGGCCATCCCTGGCCGCCTCCGCGTCGTTGACCGACTCGCGAAATTCGAATCACGGCTAGCCTACTGCGCGCTTCGCGCGGTAGCTCGAGACGTCAGATGGTAGTCGTCCAATCTCGGCTCGCGCGTCCAACCCCAGTAATCGACCAGGCGCCACGGTGACGTAGTCGTGACGCGTCCCCGCGCGTTTTTGTACCAGCTGTCCATACCGGGGTGCGCCCAGACCATCTGCTTCGCTTCCGTCTGGAGCCGCTGATTGAACGAGTCGTGGACATCCTGCCTGCACTCCATCGCCGCATATCCGCCCGCCAGCATCGCCTGAATACATCCCATCGTGTATCGCACCTGGCACTCGGAATGGAAGATGATGCTTCCGGCGTGAGCGAGGTTCGTGTTGGGCCCGTACAACAGAAAGAGATTCGGGAAATTCGGGACCGTGATTCCGAGATAGGCTTCCGGATCGTCGCCCCACTGCTCGCGCAAGTTCGCGCCGCCCCGACCGGTGACCTCCACGGGCCACAGAAACCGGTTCGCGTAAAAACCCGTGGCGAAAATGATGATGTCGACCGGGTAGTCTCGCCCCCTCTCATCGACCACGGATTTCGGCGTGACGCTTTCGACGCCGGCGTCGACGAGCTCCACGTTGTCGCGTTGGAGCGTCTGGAGCCAGCTGCCATTGTCTTGCAGGATCCGCTTACCGAATGGGGGATAACTGGGCGTCACTTTCGCCAGCAATTCGGCGTCGCCTCCGAGCTGCTGCCGCATGTAGTCGATGAACGCGGCGCGAGTGGCATCGTTGATCGCGTTGATCGAACGGTCGGGATGTGGCCATTCAGGATCCACTCGAAGCGACGGCAACAAACCATCCGAGCCCGGCCAGAAGATCAAGAATCGATACCACCGCGCGTAGTACGGGATGTGCTTCATCAGCCACTTGACTTCATCACTGACCGGGGCGTGGTACTGGGGATTCGGCAGCATCCACCCGGGCGACCGCTGAAACACGAATAGCTGCTTCGCCTTCTTGGCGACCTCGGGCACGAGCTGCATCGCGCTCGCACCGGTTCCGATCACCGCGACACGCTTGCCTTCGAGATCGTGCTCGGGTTCCCAACGCGCCGAGTGAAAAGCCGGCCCCCGAAACGATGCGAGCCCTTTCAGTTCGGGAATCTTCGGGCGATTGAGTTGACCGACCGCACTGATCACGACGTTTGCACACAGGGTTTCCGGCTCACCGTCACGAGACTGGATTTCGACTTCCCACTTCGATTCGCCCTCATCGAATCGCGCGCGCAGCACTTCGGTTCGAAAGCGGATTCGATCCCGAACGCCGAACCGGGTGCCGCAGTTCTCGAAGTAGTCGTGTAGCTCGCGTTGCTGCGAGTAGTACTCCGACCAGTCGTGATTCGGCGCGAACGAATAACAGTAGAAATGATTGCCCACATCGACGCGACAGCCGGGGTAGGTGTTCTCGTACCAGGTGCCTCCGATACCGTCGTTCTTCTCGATGACCGTGTATGGAATCCCGGCGTCTTCGAGTTGAATCGCCGCCAACAGCCCGGACATTCCGGCACCGATGATCAGAACGCTGAATTCCCGTTTGACCTCGTCCGGAATCTTCACATCAACGGCCCGGGCGTCGACTCCATCGAGAGCGAGTTCTTCGCGCATCATCGGCACGTAGTTGTCGGGAACCTCTTCGCCGACCGCGAAGCTCATCATTTCGCGAATCGTTTCCGGCGACGGCGGCGGCGGCAGCGTGCAG
>JAJDAM010000374.1 GCA_029261905.1 Deltaproteobacteria bacterium | reverse complement strand
CGCGACTCTTGGCGCCGGTGGCCTGTTTGAAATTGTGCCCCTGTCGTTCCCCTTCGGTGGTCGTGATCGAGGTTTGTGCGCCTCCAGTCCTTGGCCTCAAAACCCGGACCGATGCGGTGGTGCCTATATGGCAGTGCCATGGGAGATGGCGAAGGAGTTCGATGAATTCTTGGAGCCCGCGGGCATTGCAAAAAGCGACAAGTCACCTTCCGACCTGGAACGGATTCGGCGCGACCGAAAAGATCTAAAGGAATGTTTGCGAGACGACGGTGACCATGGATTCGAACTGAACGCGGCCGACGACATCTCGGCACTTGGAAATTTTTCCAACGATCAGCTGGTCGACTACTGCGGAACAATCAGTGAGGATGCCTGGATCACGGAGATTTCCGAGGCGATTATCGCGTCGACGGCTGGCTGGACTCAATCGATCGATGGGCAACTCGACGCCCGAGTTCAAAAGGGCGTGAGCGGTCAACTGAACGCTGCGCTCTATCGAACAGTGGAGCGTCGTTTCCATTTTGGCTGGGAGGAGATGAATAGACAGCTTCGATGGTGTGACTGCGAACTGCCGCGCCGAAAGAACCCGGCGAATTATGCCAATTTGGCCGCCGTCGGAGGCATCTGTGAGAAATTTGAGGAGACGCGAAGCAAGACAATGAGCCCGCCACCCGTCGAGGTGGCGACGCGCGCGTGTTACGACACGTTGCCGGCCGCGCAGGGCCGTCCCGCTCCCGCTGTCCACCCGCTCGATGAGCCATGGAGTGGGTACAGTCGGCTCCGACCCTGGACATTTGCGGAGCGGATATCGGTCCTTGAACCCGACGCGATGGCTCCAGAATTGTGGAGTCCGAATCAAGCCTGCGGAAACTCGAGATCGATCGCGGCAATGCCGCGCGAATTCGCACAGCGGGTCTCCACGGTCGCCAGTGCGGCCGACGCCATTCAACTCGCCGGAGCGCTCTCGGCGGTGTTTCCCGGACAAGGGGTCGGCGCGGATCTCGGAGTCAGCCGGGTCCAACAAGCGGTCGGTCAGGCCGAAGCGATCGAGCGCGGTCCGCTCATCGTGGGGTTCTCGGAGCGCGGGGAAGAATTGATTGACGAAGTCCCGGGTGCGACCCAATGCAGGCCTTCGCGATCGGGTCAAGCCGCCCGTTTGGGTTGGGTCTTTGGCCCGCCCGCCTTTATCGAGCACGAAGGTCGAGACAGCAATCTGCGACTGCGCCACGTAGTCGCCAACCATCCGGTGACCGCGGATATCTCGGTTCCTGGGTGGTGGCCATACATAAATTTGAGTGTCGAGACGGCTTGGGTCGCAAACTGGTACGACGATCTGAGCGGAACAGGAGCATCTGTGCTCTCGACTCGCAATGATGGGGAGCGCCGCCGACAAGAAGATCTTCGGGTCGAACTTCCAATCAACCGTGCCGATTTGGACGGCTTGCTCTCGGCGGTCAGCGCGCCGAGCTTGGGACGCGTAGTTCGGAGGATGCGAATTGATCGACTGTCTCCAACGACGGTGGGTTCGTGTGCGGGTATGGTCGAGGTTCTCGCGTTTGGCAGGGACGTTTGGCGAGGGACCGAAGCCAACCTGGCAGGGATGAAACCAAAGGCGATCCGTGTTCTTCCGGATATGGAAGGTGTAGGCATCACCTTCGACCTCAACGAGATCGCTAGACCGCTAGAGAGCGAGACAGTCGACCTCACGATCTCGACACGAAGCGGATCAATAACTCGTCCGTTGACCATCAAGGGTGCAAAGGAAAAGACCCGATGTGGCACGTGAGCCGCCGGCGCCTCGCCAGGATAGGGCTCGGAGTTGTCTCCGCATTGGTGCTGGCGACCGAGGGATACTCCGAGGATGGAGACGCTTGTGCCCCGATTGAAGTCGAGCTAAAGCGCGCTGGCATCGGCGCCGGATACAGCTGGGGTCGGGGGGTCGTGACGTGGAAGGAGCGTCGCTACCCGATCTCGTTGTGGGGCATCGGCCTCGCCGAAGCGGGTGTGGCTCTCGGGAGCCTTACCGGTTGCGTTGAGATGTCCGACCCGAACGATCTCGCTGGAAATTACAACACAGTACAGGTGGGGCTGACAATCGCCGGCGGCTTCGAGGGGTTGTTGCTCCAAAAGCCTGGCGTCGTCATCCGGCTGTCGGGCCTCCGAGTTGGATTGGCGGCCACTATCGGCTGGTCGGGGTGGCGCATTGAACTCGAGTAGCGCGGGCGCGGGGCGTTAGGCGTGGTCGATGCGATTTCGAATCTCATCCGCGGATTGGAACAATTCCTTCGTTACATCGCCCCTGGCTATGTGGCACTCGCCGCAGTGCTTTATGCAATTCCAAATCGCGTTCCAGCTGTCGACCAGATTCTAGGTTCCTATCTCGGTGTAGCTGTTCTAGCGGGGATCCTGCTCGGAGTCGTGATCAACAGCATTCACGTGGCATTGATCGAGGACATTCTCTGCTTGATCGTGCACGGGCTGCACCGCTTCCCGGGCCTTCGATCGCGACTTCCCGCCGACCTGTCACGGGTGACTATACGAAAGCGATTCCTGGTGCTCGAGGACGCCCGGCTGCGACGGCGGATTCAAGCCGAAGAAACGCCGGCCCGCAGGTTCCAGAGGGTCAACGACCAGCTCGCGGCTACGATGACTTTTCTGTATTGCTCGAGCTATCCGCTGCTCGCGGTTGCGGTGTACGAGGCGAGCGAATACTCCACGCCCGTCAATCCAGTTTTGCTCGCGGCCGGAATCGGTCTACTCATACTTGGTGCCATCTGCGACGTTCGATATACGCAGCTCGACCTCTGGGCCTATCGGCAGTCTTTCTAGAGTCCGGCCCGTTCTGCGAATACGCCGGAGAACGCGGTGCCAGGCATCTTCGGTTCCGGTGCCATGCGTGACGAAGGGGCGCACCGAAGCGGATCCGGTCTTGGGGCAGGTCACGCGCCGCGAGGACTCTGGTAGCGCTGACTCCTCTCGACTCGCCCGCACGTGGCAATCGACATTCCGCAGAGCTACCTCCAGAATGTAGTGGCGCTCCGCAGCCAAGGAGTACAGCAGCGATGTATTTGAAGTTCATGCAGGTGGCTGTCGTCGCGGTCGCGCTGGGTTGCACCACCGTGATCGGCTATGAGCCAGCTGTGACGATGGGGGTTGATGAAGCCCGCGCCACAATCGATGAGCTGATCATGACGCAGCACCACGCATGGCGACCGAGTCACATTGAATTCACTGACGGGTACTTCCTTTGGGGAAGCGGTTCTATTTCGAAGACTCACGGCTCGAGGCCGACCAATTTCCAGGGGTTCGTTCTGGGAAACAATACGACGACGAGAACGAAGAGCTACGGCGAGCGATTCTACTTCGACTCTGTGAGACCCCCGCGTCTGTCGACATGGCAGCGAAAATTTCGAACGTGGTATGTCGTCCTGCTTTCTGACCCCGAGCACGGCGCGCAGAAATATGTCTACCGCACGCGCGATCTCGACAGAGCGAAAAACCTCGTCGATGCCTTTGCCGTTCTGATCGCCAACTGCCCGGGGCCGCGGTGCGAAAGCGGGGGAGGTATGGAGCGCGATCAAGATTCTCTCCTTACTCGCTAGGGAGCGCCGCGCTGTTCGATTCACCAAGAGAGATGAACGTCGAAGCTGGCGAACGGCGATGTTTGGGAGTCAGTAGTTCGGTGAAAGGGGCGGAGGCACCTGTCGGCCGCGGGCCCGCAGAACGCCACGCAGCAGAGCCGTTTGCGCCTTCAGGGCGACCTCGGGTGTGTCTGCCGCTTCCGCAACACGCTTGCCGGCCTTGTACCAGGCCACATGCGCGAGGAGAGCAACGATTGCTTCCCGCTCTTGAGGGCGATCCTGTCCCCAGGCCCATCCGTCGGCCACCCCCGACAGCTCGCGAGCCATATCGTGAGCTCTGTCCAACTCGCCGAGAACCGCAAGGGCTTCGGCCAGACGCGCCCTAGCGACGAGGTTGCCCTCGGTATCTCCCGCATTGGCAAGTTCGGCCTCGATCGCTTCGAGCAGGTCCGGCGCCCGGCCGCGGTCGGACTTTGCGACGACCTCCGCGAGATCGATCAGAGATGCCGCCTTCTGCTCCGGCGAGGTCTCGCGATCGAACCAGCCTTGCGCCTCCTTGGCAAAGCCGCCGAGGTAGAGCGCCACGGCCAATTTCAAGTATTGCGACTTACCCGCTGTCTGGAGACGCTCGCACGCAGTCCCGATCACGAGCTCCTCGGTACGGTCTACGTCCATCGGACGTCCCAGATCTGCGAATCCGAGTTGGATCGCCCTGAGTGTGTCGCAGGAACTCAGGCGGCCATAGCCCTGGTCCCGGGCGATTCGGTCTGCCTCAAGGATGAGCTCATGGGCTGTATCCGGCTGTCCAGCCATGAGCCACGCCGGCGCCGCACGCATTAGCGCCGTGTGCTGAACGTTCTTCTTCGAAACAGCCAGCCAATGGCTCCGATAGATCGAGGCGTCGGGATCGAGACCGGCGAGGGCGGCCCAAGCAGCTTGTTCTCGCTCCACCGCACCAGAAATCGCGCCCCATGCCCAGGAGAAGTCTTCGCGAGCGATGTTTCCCAGCCACTTCGTCGCGCCGGCGGCATCGCCAGCTCGTGCCAGTGCGCCGATCAGCTGCACCGTCACTTGATCCTTTTCTCGCAGGTTGATCTGGCACTGGTGGATCTCACGCAAAATTTCCAACACCCTCGGTGCCCGGCCCGGGAATTCGGGGATCACTCGCTCGTGTAACTCGCGCAGCTGCGAAGCAATCTGCGGGTCCGGGCACTCCAGCCTGCTCGTGACGGAAAGCGTTTCATCGAGATCATCCAGATCGAGTGGGCCGGACTTCAGATAGTGCAGGCGGGCGGCGACACCGTAGGGGCCGTCGGATGCCTGCCGCCATGCGAACTCCCGCGCTTCGTCGAAGCGCTGGGAATCGGTCAGCGCCTTCAGAACCATGCCCGGCGCACAGCCTCCCGTGATCTCGCACGCCGCGTCGAGTGCGGGCAGCCCGTGATGTAGAGCCAGTACAGGTACGACTCCGCGCACAACGGCAGGGCGGAGCCCTGTGGGGACGGAGGAAACGATCTCGACGTAAGTGTCCATTGCGTCAGCAACCGCGACGACCTG
>JAJDAM010000373.1 GCA_029261905.1 Deltaproteobacteria bacterium | reverse complement strand
CAGGGTGGGCCCGCCCCACGCTGCGTCCACGTGGAAGTGGGTACCGTGTTCCCGAGCGATGTCGGCCAAAGCTGCCAGATTGTCCACACTGCCGGTTTCCGTCGTACCCGCGACACCCACGATGGCGATCAATTTGATGTTGGATCTTCGCAACCGGTCGGCTTCGGAACGCACCTGTTGCAGGTCGATCCGGCTGTCGCCATCGGTTGCCACGGAGACGACTTGATCGCGACCGAAACCCAGAACATCCGCGGCTTTTCCCAGTGAATAGTGGCCGAGCTTGGAAACCAGAATCGCGGCGCCCTGGCAGCCATAGTGGTCGAACGCGCGGTGTACTCCGCCATGGGCAATGCCAGGGAAATCGCCGTCGGCCGCGAAGGCGCGATTCCTGGCCACCCACAACGCGGTGATGTTCGCGATAGTGCCTCCGGAGCAGAATGCACCGAGCGCATGAAGGCTGTCATGCATGCTGCCGGCGTAGAAGTCGTCATCGCCGCGGTAGATCAGGCGGTGCAACATTCCCAGCACCTGGCGTTCGAGCGGCGTGAAGGCCTTCGATGTCTCCGTCTTCACCAGGTTCTGGTTGAGCGCCACCATGATGCGAGAAAGCGGCAGCATGAAGTGCGGCAACGCAGTCGTCATGTGACCGATGAACCGCGGTGAGGCCGTATGAACCGATTGGGCGACCACCTCCTGCATCAGAAATTCGGTCTGCTGTGACACGAACAGAGGTTGTTCGGGAATCTCCGAATCACTGAATTCGCTCTCGATATCAGCGAGGCTCTTGCGGGTGGCCACGATGTTGTCGTTCAAGAAGCCCATCAGGTCGCTCGAAATTTCCCGGTCGATCCTCCCGAGCGTGGAATCGGGAGACTCGGGCACAGTGAAGATCCGATAGAGATTCTCGAGTGATGCGAGCGCTTCTTTCTGCCTAGCCTTCATGAGCCTCGACCCAAAGAGCGATGCGAAATCGGGGATCTCGCGCGAGCGCCAAGCTCACGTTCGGATTGTGTCCCGTTGCCAGAACATACAAGAGTAATCCCTATTCAGAAGCGGATTACGGGCTGGGTGGATCGATCGAAATCCAAAATCGAACCATCTCGTTTCCGGTATTGGGCGAAATCGCGTTCGAGATCGGGGTTCCACCCGCGTCCTCGATGATCCGGGTCGAACCCCGATTGGTGGTTTCGCAGGTGATCAGGACTCGATCGAGGTTCATCGAAACGGCCTTCGCCAACACGAGATCGAGGATCCGGTGGCCGTATCCCCTGTGTCGTTCGGAGGGGCGGATGTCGTACCCGATGTGACCGCCGTCGAGTTCGAGACCGGGTGTGAGTCGGTGTCGCAACCGGGATCCACCCAGAACGCGATTCCCATCGAGCAGCCACCATTCGTCCATTGGAACACGGTCGGGAGGCAGGTCGATGCCGGCTGCCCATCTGTGGCTTCCGGCCAGGTATGCATCGAAGTCCGATAGAGCGAGTGAATAGCGTGGGTCGCCTTCGGACTCGAATTCGCGCGCCATTTCCAGGAACGACTGTCGAAACCTCTTGGAAGGACGAACGAGACGCGGGCCGAGGCGGTCGCAATGGATCTGGAGCAGCGGTAGTTCCCGGTCCGGGAAGCTATTGGAGGATCGGGTGCCGACGCGAACAGCACCCATGGACAGATAGAACGCTTCAGCGTGGGGATCGGACTGTATCTCCAGTATCGCATAGCCAGACGCGGTCGCCTCGGCGACCGCGTGTTCCATCAGTCGGCGTCCGTGCCCGCCGCCGATGGCCGGCGGGTCGACGAACAGATGTTCCAATTCCACTTTCGAAGTCGACCGACGCTCGAGAATGCAATATCCGACGACTCCGCCCGCGTCCTCTGCCACGAACGCGGAGTTCGCATCGATGAGCGCCGCAGTCACGCGCAACTCCTCACGGCACGAGGCCATGAACTCTTTCGTGTAGCCCCAGTACGCCTTGGAGCGCATCGCGATCTCACTGAGAAGGTCCGCCTCGTCGCGTCTGGCCGCGCGTATGAAGTCCGAATCGCTAGCGGCCATCGCGCGTGTCCGCGGACGAGGCTCCGGGCGATTCGACGAGCTGTTCGGATCGCTCGCGAACGGATTCGGTCATCGCATGAAAGCCGCGTCGAAGTCGGGTGCCGAGCAGCGCAGACACGACAGGCGACAACCAACCCGAGAGTTCGAAATGAGAGCGATATTCGCAGCGCCCCGCGTCGATTGGGCGCACCTCGTGGCAGCGGCGACTTCGAATCGAGCCGAAGGGGGCGCCAGCGAGGCCGTAGCAGAAACGCGTTCCCGGATCGTGTTCGAAGATGATCTCGCGCTGCGGTTGTGAAAAGGTATCGAACAACCGGACGCGCATATCGATCGGCTCACCCACCTTCAGCGAGGAGTCGCATTCCACGACGAATGGATTCCACTCCGGGTAGCTCCGAAGGTCCGTGATCACGTCCCAGACGATGGAGTCCGCAGCGTCGATTTCCACAGTCGCGTCAATGACGATCGACATCAGACATCGAGTGTATCAGGGCTTCGCCGAGTGCGACCCATGCGCTGGGCCGACGCGTCCAGGCCACGTATCCTCCACCGGATGTGCCGTCGTGCCCACTCGGGATCACCAAGCCTTGCCCGTTGACGACGGAGGGTCAGATCAGTCGATCGTCGAGGTGCTGCGCCGATTCGGCGTCGATCCGAACGACTGGCTCGGCAGCGGTGGTGAGGCGGATGTCTATGCGCTGGGAGTCGATCGGGTTCTGCGCGTCCATCGCGAACCGGCGAAACCCGGGGCGGTCGAATGGCGAGCGGACCTGCTGGCCGAGCTGACAGCCAGTGCAGATCGCGTCCCGTTCGCGCTTCCGGAAGTGATCGACTTTGCGCAGATCGGGGATCGCTGGATCACGATCGAGCGACGACTCCCTGGACGCGTGATGAGCGACGTCTTGCGCGAATCGACGGGAGCGTCGCGAGAGAAACTGGTGAGGGGTTATCTCGAAGCTGCCGCATCGATCGGCGACCTGGTGATCGACCGCACGGAATACGGCGATATCGGGCCCAACGCACAGATCAGCGCGCCGACTTTTCGGGCCTATCTCGAGAAGCGGGCGAACTTCAACCTCGAGGCGGCGGGTCCCGACTTCAGCCGAATCGATCCGAAGCGGTTCGTTGCGGATTGGCCCGAGCCAACCGCGCCGTCGCTGGTTCACCTCGATGTCTTTCCGGGCAATGTACTTGCAGAGGGCGAACAGATCACGGCGGTCATCGACTTCGGTCCGATCGCGTTGGT
>JAJDAM010000372.1 GCA_029261905.1 Deltaproteobacteria bacterium | reverse complement strand
CGCCAGGCCCGGGCTGGAAGCAGGGTTGCCCACTGTGCGGTCGAGCACGACCAGGTCGGCGAGGGTGCACTGCCCGTTCGAGTGCACGCTGCAGCGCTCGGGGACGGTCAGGTCGGTGCGCGTTCCGATCTGCAGCTCACGCAGCTCGAGGATGTCGGCGGCCGTCACGTCGTTGTCACCGGTCGGGTCGCCGCATTGGCAGCTGTCGCCCATGCCATCCGGGCCACCGGGGCCACCGCTGTCGGCCTGCGACGCGTTCTGGATGCCGGCGCAGTTGTCGTCGCAACCGGCGGTCGCGCCACCGACACAGCCCGAGTCGCCGGCGATGCCCGACTTGTCGCCGTCGTCCGGTATCTGGTCGCCGTCGCGATCCGGAAAATCTTCGAGGTTGCGCAGGTAGTCGAAGTTCTGCTGCGCGAAACCGCTGTTCCACTGGTTGGGTGAGCCGAACGTGCTCAGCACGCCGTCCTCGTAGTCGTTGAGTGTGACGATGCACGGGTCGACCAGTGCGCTCGGCGCTTCTTCGAGCCGGAAGGTCTCACCGGCGTTCAAGTCGTCTTGCGGCGGGAAGCAGCCGGCGCCCGGATCTTCGGGCACGTGCTCACCGATTGGTCCGTAGACGACATTCGCGCTGTCATCGAGGATCAACATCTTCCAATCGTTTTCGTTTACGGGGAAGTTGTCGGCCGTGATGTAGGTGCCGGTCCCACCGTTGTGGGCGCGCACGTTCATCCACCAGTCACCGCTGCCGGGATTGAACGACAGATCGGTCGGCTCGTCCTCTGCGATCGTCAGGATCGTGCCGGCGCGCAGGTCGCTCCAGACTGCATGGTTGGTGAACGTCAGCAGGTTGCCGCCGCAGACTCCAGCGTCGCAGATGTCGAGCGTCCAGCCTCGGATGTCGAGATGATCGGCAACGACCACGAGTTCGATCCAGTCCCCCCCGTTTCCCTGGATGCGACCGAAGTAGGTGTCTTCGGGCGGGTCGACCGAATTGCCATCGCCGTCGACGGTGAGCGTGCCGAAATTGAGGAAGTTGCTTGCGCTGACCGCGTTGAATTCGTTGACGATCAGCGGTGCAGCATGCAGCGGGGCGGCGAGCAGTGCTGCGATCCAAAGCGCGAATATCGATCTGCTGGCGAGGGAAATCACGATCGCGCCCTCCGAGAAGCCAGGTATCGGAGCAGCAAGACACCCGACGCGAGCTGTACGAGCACGCCGGGTTCGGGTACGGCGACGATTTCTCCACTGACCAGTGTTTCGCTCGACAGATCGGCTCCGATCACTTCGCCGGAGCTGAGTTCGAGCGACCCTCCGGCGACGGCGTTTACCGTCAACTCGCCGATTCGCTTGGGCCCCGGAGTCGGCGTCTGGCTGTCCAGACCGTTGACTCGAAACTCCAGTGCATTGGTGTCGTGCAGGAGGTTCGCGCCGCCATCGGGTGTGAATCCGACGAGCGTCAATCCGGTCAAGCCAGACATCGTCAGTGTGTAGCCGCAGACCTCACTGCCGGCCCCGGTGTCGCAGGCCGTGTTGGCGGCCGACGCCGATGCGCCCCCATCGATATAGAGAAACACCGACTGAACACCGCCAGTCGCGATGGTCGGAGTTCCCGCCGCAGGCAGGCCGTTGTCGTTCGGGCTGTGGAAGACCTGCGTGGCGGTGGCCGGCACCCCCCAGCAGAGTGCCGAGACGAGCCAGGCGGCTGCCCAGAGATTGCCGAGCCGCGATCGGCTGTTACCGAGCCGCGATCGGCTTCGGATGCGGCGCGAACAATCGTGCATGAGCGAACTCCCAGCGAAAAACCCAAGCCATGGTACGGGCCCCGAGTCGAAAAAGGCAAGGATTTTGAGAACTTGCGTGCTGCTGACGCAGCCGGGACGGGCTTTGCGGCCGCTTTCAGATTCCCGCGCGCGTGGGCGTCCGGTCCTCTGCAGCGTCGGCCGCACGAAGCAGCTTCAAGATCGACGCAATGCAGACCTGGCTGGCGCGCTCGCGGCTCAGGTTCTGGTCGTTGCGCAAGCGGTCCCAGGCTTCGAACGATGTCAGAAAATCCAACGCCTCGAGAATTTCGGAGCCGCCAGAGATCGAATCTCCCAATGCGCCGCTCAGGTGTTCGCGAAAGGTTCGATTCATCGCAGCGTGTTTGCGCTGCAGGACTTCGGAATGAACGCGCTGGAGTGTGCCGGAATGCTTGAATGGCGAGATCCGCTCGTAGAGTTCCGCACGCCGCTCGACCAATGCGCGCACCCGTTGCTCGCGGCTGCCGGTAGCGGTCGGCTGCTCGAGCAGTGGGCGCATTTCACTCTCGAGCCGCCCGGAGAGTTCGGAGAACAGCGTCTCCATGTCCGCGAAGTGGCGAAATACGGTCCGCTCGCCGACCCCGGCGCGGCGGGCCACCTGCTCGGCGGTCGGAATCAGCTCGCCGCTCTCGACCAGCTCGAACAGCGCGTCGGTAATGCGATCCCGGTTTCGCGTGCCCCGCAAGACTCGGCCGTCCTCTGCCGTACTCACATCAGGCTTCGGTTCCGCCATGGATCGATCCTCCCGCTGGTCAGCGCCTGCACGCCGCTGCCGGGTCGAATATGCCATAGTGGCAGAGAGTCTGTCAGTATAGAAAGGCCGAGCGGGCTGGTGGCGCACACGAACGGGTTGTGCTGGTCTGTGTCGTTCGCGAGTCGATGCGAGTGGTTCAGTCTGGCTTCGCTTCGAGAGGGGAAGGCGCCGTGGCGTTGCCGAATAGGAGATCGCGGATGCGAATCGCCCCGCTTGGGGTACGTGCGCTGATCGTGCTGAGTTGTCTGGCCGTTTCGGCCGCCACCGCGTCCCGTGCTGATTTTTCCGATTGGCTCGAGGCCTTGAGCAAAGAAGCGCGCGAGCGCGGAATCTCGGAGGCGACACTCGAGGCATCGCTCGGGAACGTCGAACCCCTGAGCCGCGTGCTCGAACTCGACCGCAGCCAGCCGAAAGCCCCCGCCGGGTTTTGCGAATACCTTGCCAAGCGATTGACCGATACCCGTATCGAGCGCGGTCGGCGCATGTTGGAAGAGCACCAGGAGGTCCTGCGCGTCGTCGGAAAGAAATACGGGATCCCGCCTCGGTTCGTGATCGCACTGTGGGGGCTCGAGACGAACTTCGGTGATTACACGGGCGACTATCGCGTGATCGATGCATTGGCGACCCTGGCCTACGACGCACGTCGCGGTCCGATGTTTCGCAAGCAGCTGTTCGCCGCGCTGCATATCGTCGACCAGGGCCACCAGCATCCGACGAAGATGTTGGGCTCCTGGGCCGGAGCGATGGGGCAGGTTCAGTTCATGCCGACCACCTTCCTCGACTACGCGGTCGATCAAGATGGCGATGGACGCAAGAATGTGTGGACGAGTCTTCCCGATGCGTTCGCCAGTGCAGCCCACTATCTGCGTCGTGCAGGTTGGAGGAGCGGCGAGACCTGGGGCCGCGAGGTACGACTGCCGAAGCAACTGATCGCCGACAATGCCGATTTGAAAACGCGCAAAACGCTGGCGCAGTGGCAGCGAGCCGGTGTTCGCAAAATGGATGGCGGCGCATTACCGGTCGCCGATCTGAAGGGCGCGATCGTGTTGCCTTCAGACGACCCGGCCGATGCGTATCTCGTCTACCACAACTTCAAGGTGCTCCTGCGCTGGAACAACTCGAACTTCTTCGGGATTTCCGTCGGATCGTTCGCGGACGAACTTTCGAAAACCGCGTCGAGCCAGGTCTGCCGGGCCGGACGTTAGCCGCGCCAGGGCGGAGGATCGCTCGGATTCAGGACGCGGGGTTGCGTTTCAGGATCACGACCGGAATTTCGCGGCGAGTCTTCATTTCGTAGTTCACGTACGCCGGGTTCAAGCCCTTCAGCAGCGGCCACAACCGCGCGCGCTGTTCGGGATCGGCGAGTTCTGCGACGACCGGCCAGCTGTTCTTTCCAAGTGTCACGCTCGCAACGGGATTCGCGGACAGGTTCAGCCACCACGCGGGATCGGTGTCCTGACCGTTGTTGGACGCGACGACCACGCGATCGTCACCGTCGGGAAAGCAGGCCAGTGGCACAGTGCGCGGTTCACCGCTCTTCCGCCCGGTGACGGTCAACAGCAGCATGTCGAGGCCGCCGAGCCTGGACCCGATGCGCCCACCGGTTGCGCGATAGATCGCCCGATGCAGGTGACCGACGAATGACCAGTTGGCCATGGGTTCTCCTTCAGGCGGCTCGGATGCGCAGCTCTGTGGCAGCTCTGTGATTGTCATTTGTTGCAGACCAACCGTCGCCCATTTCCCGACCAATCACACGCCCCTTCGCCCCTGACGAACGGGTCCGGGAGTGCGGCGTTTCAAACTGTTCGTGCCGCGCCCCCGGACCGTCGGTGACTTCCGTCCGCCCTGCTACTGGACAGTGATCGGAATCTGCATGGGTTGCGTCTCGGGCGGCTTGGGAAGCCTCAGCTCCAAGACCCCATGCTTGATGGTTGCTGTAATCTGCGCCGCATCGATGGCCTTCGGCAGCCGGAAGCTCCGACGGAAGCTGCCCACGTTGTACTCGGTGTACACCGGCGTGAGATCCCCGTAGTCATCCGCCTTCACGCCCGCGTTGATCTGCAAGACGTCATCCTCCAAGCGGATATCCAGCGACGCCTCGTCGACCCCCGGAAGGTCTGCCCACAGAAGCAGAGCGTCGTCCGTCTCGCGAATCTCGACGTTCGGCGCGTATGTGCGACCCGGCTGCAGATTTTCTTCTCGCGTTTCGGCTTCCTGTTTTACGGCCAGTTCGTTCGACATGTCGTGCTCCTCCATGAGTTCTCGTGAGACTCAGTTGGCCTGGATGGTGATCTGATGAGGCTTGGCTTCCTCGGAAACCGGCACTCGGATACTGATCACACCGTTGCGGTACTCGGCCTCGGCTTTCGACGGTGCCAGGTCCTTGGGCAGCTCGATCGAACGCTTGAATTCGCCGCTCCACCGCTCATTGCGATGGAGCGTGCCGGCCCCTTCGCCTTGGCTTCGCTTTCCGGAGACGGTGATCGTCTGCGCCTGACTCTCCACCGAGATCGCCTCGGGATCGAGTCCCGGGACCTCGAATCGCACGACGCAGCCGGCGTCGTCGCGAAGGATGTTGACAGGTGGAAAGGTCCCCCGACCGAACAGGCCAGATGCGAACCAACCGCTAGGCGCCTCTCGCGAACTCTCCAGTGCATCCTGGACCTGGAGCAGTCTCGCGAAAGGGTTGACACCCGACATGAGGATTGAACGACTCATTTGGATTCCTCCGTTTCTCCATCAGGGAGGACGGCCCCGTGTACCGACCGACTCGGGAGAAGGATCGCCCTCGATCCAAACGAGGTTTTTCACATTCTGATCAGTGTCAAGCCCACACGATCGAACTTTCGAGAACGTCGAGACGCCACTTGCATGGACCGGCGTCGTGATTACATGGCGTGGGAGGTGACATCGGAACGCAGAAAGCTGCGCGAGGATCCGCCAGACGATTTGTTCAAAGCCCGGAACAGATCCGTCCCTGCCAGTCCCGAGGATGAGTCCCGAGGATTGGAGAGAGCAGACGTCGTGGATCTACGTCGCCTCGTGCTCTTGCTGATAGAAACCGATGATGTCCCGGTAGCACACGTGTCCGAGGAGTTTGTTGCGGCCATCGGGGGTCTTCTCGACGATGGGGAGCTTGTCGAACTCGACTTCATCGAAGAACTCGAGGGCTTTGATCAGGTTGTCGTCCGGGCTCAACGAAACCGTGCGTCGATTGACGATGTCGTCGGCGACCACCAACATTTTCAGATCTTCGAGGCCTTCCCGGTCGCCGAGATCGTCGAGCGACAACAGCCCCGTGAGTTCACCTCGGCTGTTCTCCAGGACCAGATCGCTCAGGCCGGACTCCTGGGCGAGCGCTTCGATCTTCACGAGCGGCAGGTCGTGCGGAATGATGGCCGATCGGGAGTACAGCCCACGCACCGCTTCGCCGATCGTCACGCGCTTCAGGAAATTGGGATTCATCTCCCACAGATGCGCCCGGCTGGAGAACTTGTCGTCAACCTGAGTGGTGTAGATCGACCAACCCCTCGATGTCACGAGCGCAACGATGGCGACCACCATCAGCGGCGGCAGCAGCTCGTAGGCGCCCGTCAGCTCGCAGACCATCATCAGCGAGGCGATCGGCGCATTTGCGACTCCGGCAAAAAACGCTCCCATGCCGACCACGACAAAGGGTGTCACATCCGGCACGAGAGTCGGGAAGGTCTGTTGGCAGAGCGTCCCGACACACCCGCCGAGCATGGCACCGATGAAGAGACTGGGGGCGAACACGCCACCGGAGCCCCCGGACGAGATGGTGAACGAGGTCGTGACGATCTTGAGCACGACGATCGTGGCAAGGAACTGAACCGTCGTCGGGATTCCATCCACTGGCTGATGGAGAATCAGCTGCTGCACGTAACCGAAACCCTGGCCCATGGCCTGCGGATAGAAGTAGCCGATCATCCCGACGAACAGACCTCCGATCGGGGGAATCAGAAATTTGTTGAGTGGCAGTCGGTCGAAGAACAGGCGCTTCGATCCGTGCAGGAAGTTCACATACAGATAGCCGACGGCCGCACACACCAATCCGAGTACGGCATAGAAGATCAGCTGTATCGGTGAATGAAAGGATTCGCCGTTGTACGCGAAGACGTGTTCGAACCCATTGACTGAACAGAAGAGCGTGTAGGCTGTAACGGATGAGATAATCGCGGGCGTCAGGGCATCGGTCTCGAGATCTTCTTTGTAGAGCACCTCGACTGCCGTGAGTGCGCCGCCGAGTGGCGCTCGAAAGATCGCGCCGAGGCCTCCCGCTGCTCCCGCCACCATCATCGTGCGGCGGGCCCTCGCCCCCATCTTCAGACCGCGCCCCAGCGCCGACCCGATCCCCGCGCCGATCTGTGCGATGGGTCCCTCTTTGCCCGCGCTTCCACCAGAGGAAAGCGTCGCGAGCGTCGCCAGGGATTTCACGAGGGGTACCCGACCTCGCATCGAGCCCGCCTTGTTGTGGAAGGCGTCGATGTAGCTGTCGGTTCCGGTCCCCTCTGCTTCGGGAGCGAAGGTCTTGATCAGCAGACCCGAAATCAGCCCACCGGCAACCGGGAGCAGGACCAGTAGCCAGCGACGCGTGGGACCCAACGGAGCGGCGACGTCCCCGCCCTCTCCATGCGGATGAGGAATCGGAAGCCGCGCCCAGGTATGCATCGTGAGTTCGGTCGCAGCGCTCAACAACTCGTTGAAAACGATCGCACCGAGGCCGGCGAGCAGGCCGACGACGACCGAGTACACGTAGATGGTTCGCGGATTGAGGCCTGTAAAGAAGGATCGTAGGTCGAGAATGTTTCTCAAGATTGATTTCCAATTGCGACTTCACGCGATCCGAGGACCATCCCCGCGGGAGCCTCGGGGTGGGGTCATTCGTGTCATCGATCAGACCATATCAAGCGCCATGAAGGCAGCTCGCATCGACGCCGAGACCTTACCTCGACAGCGTGCGATCTTGATCGCGGCGAGCTCTCCAATCCGCGAAGCAAAAGCGAATTTCCCATCGATGAGACCCAAATCGGCCTCAGCGACGAGTTCAAGGCAGATTGTCGCTCGCTCGGATGTTCTGGTTTTTCAGTGGTGGTCGTGCTGGTGGTCGTCGCCCTGTTGCTCGCCCTCCTCGCCGAACACGGCTACGAGGCCGATCGTGAGTTCCTCCCGCTCGCCGTCGGACAGGCGCGCCTCCGGATGTGCTGGCAGGTAGAACCAAGGCGGCATCTCGCCCTCACGGAGCATCTTCGCGGCCTCGTCCCCGTGGTTCTCATCCCGGCCCCACTCGGAGACGTTGAAATGCGAACGACCTTCCTCGACGTCCCGTTGCACGAGCCATGAGATCGGCGCGACGACGCTGTACCAAGGCCATTGCGTCGAGTTGCTGTGGCAGTCCTTGCAAGCCCTGAAGAACAGCTCGCGAGTTCGGGCCTGATCCCAATCGGGTTCCTGGGCTGTTTCGGGATTCTCGTGGTTCCGCCCATAGGGAACCAATTGAATCACCAGCCCGAGACCTACGAGTGACAAGAGTACGACGCGAGCCTTATTCATGAGGATCCTATAGTGAGCGATTGTGCTGCGTGGGCAAGGGTCGCCGAATCCAGATACGGACGAAGAGTGAGATGGTGACCCGAGAGGGTCCTCCCCGCACGAATTCCTCCGCCCACTCGAGACACGACATCCACGCCATGGACGTCTCGGTCGGGTTGTGTGTGCCTGGGTCTGTAGCAGAAGCCCGGCTCTGTCACGCTTCGCGGTACGGCCCGTAGTACAAGGCAGCACGCGGACCAAAATGGTCGCATCGGGTGGCCACAGCTTTGGTGCCGGAACACCTAGGAGAAACACGAGATGCAACGAACAATCGCGATGTTGGCAATGGGATTCGTCCTTGCACTGGCCCCGCTAGCGGCCTTGGCCAAGGATCCGTCTACGACGGAGAAGCATCATGAGAAGATGGCTCATCGGCAGCAGCAGCATCTCGAGCAACTGATGGTCGAGAACGCAGACACACCGGCCGAGCACGAGGCTCTTGCACGCTACTACCGGGGGAAGGCTCAGAACGCGCGATCGCTCGCCGAAGAGCATCGCTCCATGGGAAAATCCTATGCGAAGAACGCCGCTTCGCGGCGGACCATGGTGAAGCACTGTGACCGGATCGCCAAGCTCAACGACGAACTGGCGGTTGAGTTCGAGAGTCTGGCCGACGGAGAAGACGCCGCGGCAGGGGAGTAGGCCGGCTCTCCTCGAGGTCCTCGAGCGCCCCGACGTCGACCGTCGGGGCGCTGCGCCCGCATCGCACCCTGCATTGCACCCCGACGCGCTCCGAATCGATCGCGCCTCGAGAATCGCTGACCATTGCCGCGCGTGGGGCCGTCGTGCTCGAGGATCGCTCGACCTGGGTATTGGAGCAGACACAATGTCGGAACATCGGCTGCGGCTGGTTCGCTTGGGTATCGACACCCACGAGGAATCGGTCGTGTTCATGCCGGCCGACTGTCACGTGTGTCGTTCCGAGGGATTCTCTGCGCAATCGCGCGTCCACATCGAATCGGATGGGGGATCGACGATTGCCACACTGAACGTGGTCCGCGGTGGTCTCGTGAAGACGGGCGAAGCCGGGCTCTCCGAGTCCGCCTGGAAGCGACTGGGAGCCCTGCCGGGACAGACCGCACGCTTCTCGCACGCTCCGGCGGTCGAATCGCTCGGAGCGATGCGCTCCAAGGTCTACGGGCACACGCTCGATCCTACGGAGATCGCCGCCATCCTCGCCGATATGGCAGCGGGTCGGTACTCCGACGTGGAGATCGCTGCGCTTCTCACCGCTTGCACATCCGCTGGCCTGACTCTCGACGAGGTCGTTGGATTTACGAGAGGTATGGTGGATGTTGGCGAGCAGCTCCACTGGAAACGCGACGTCGTCGTCGACAAGCACTGCGTAGGTGGATTGCCGGGAAACCGCACTACGCCGATCGTCGTCGCGATCGTGGCGGCGCTCGGCATTTGGATCCCGAAGACCTCGTCGCGCGCCATCACGTCGCCCGCGGGCACAGCGGACACTATGGAGACGCTCGCCCCGGTCGATCTCGACCTCCCGGCGATGAAGAGAGTTGTCGAAAAAGAGGCAGGCTGCCTGATTTGGGGAGGAGCCGTGCAGCTCAGCCCGGTCGACGACCTCTTCATCCGGGTAGAGCGATCTCTCGATATCGACAGCGAGGGCCAGCTCGTCGCATCGGTTCTCTCGAAGAAGGTCGCAGCTGGTTCGACACACGTCGTCATCGACGTACCCGTGGGACCCACAGCCAAGGTCCGCGACCGCCGCAGCGCTGACGCGCTGACTCATCTGTTCGAGTGTGTCGCGCGCGAGATCGGAATCCAGTTGCGAACCGTGGTTACCGACGGAACGCAGCCCGTGGGTCGCGGAATCGGCCCCGCGCTGGAAGCGCGAGACGTGCTCGCGGTGCTCCAGTGCACAGCCGAAGCACCTGCCGACCTGCGCGCCCGTGCGGTTCTGCTCGCGGGAGATGTTATCGAGATCGCGAAATGCTGCGCGACCGGGAGTGGGGCGAAGTTGGCTATGGAGGTTCTCGACGACGGTCGCGCCTGGTCGAAACTTCAGGCGATTTGCGAGGCACAGGGTGGCATGCGAGAGCCACCTGTCTCGACACATCGTTGGGAGTCGTTGGCGTCTGCGGCAGGACCGATCGCGTCGATCGACAACCGGCGCCTGGCGCGCGTCGCGAAGCTCGCAGGGGCACCCGCCTCGAAGGCTGCCGGTATTGCCCTCCGCGTTCGGGTCGGCGACAGCGTAGAGGCTGGCCAGCCGTTGTTCGAACTGCATGCGGAAACCGCCGGCGAACTCGAGTACGCCCAGAATTACCTGCAAACACAACCCGATATTCTTCGAGTCGGGCGAAGCCTTGATGGTGAGTGAGCATGTTTCGTCTAGCGCTCCGTCAGTTCCAGTTCGATCTTCTCCGGTCATCGTTGACCATGGCGGCGATCGCCGCGGTCATCGCGGTGATACTGGTTCTACGGGGCTTCGAAACGGGGCTCTACGAGCAGTCGCGGGCCGCGGTACTCGATCGCGGTGCGGATCTTTTCGTGGCCCAAACCGGGGTAACGAACTTCGTCGCGGTGCGATCTTCGCTCCACCAACTCGCCCGGCGCGAGGTCGAGGCCATCGAGGGGGTCGTCGAAGCGCATCCGGTTACCAGCTTCTCGGTCATCTACCAGAACGGAGGGCAGAAGGTACCTGTTTACATCCTGGTGTATGACATCCGAGGAGGGCCGGCGAACCTGCTCGCTGGGCACATGCCGGCAACGGCCCGGGAAGTCGTCGTCGACCGATCACTGGCTCACAAGTTCGATCTGGCGCTCGGCGATCCGCTCGTGATCTCAGCGTTCGAGTTTCGCGTTTCCGGCGTTGCGGCAGACTCAGCTGCCTTCTTCATGCCCTTCGTCTTCATCACCTACGATGGCATGCTCGATTTCGTGATGAAATCGGACATCGCGCCGGACCTGAGCGCGTTCCCTCTCGTCAGCCATCTACTCGTTGAACTGGAACCCGATGTAAAGGCCGACGACGTGGCGGTCGTGATCGAGAGCGTCGTCGACAACGTGGACGTCTACCTTCCGAAACAGATGGCGCTCCAGGACGTTCAGATGGGCCAAGGTCTTTTCGGTCCCGTGATGGGGCTGTTGGTGAGCGTCGCGTATGTGGTGGGTCTTCTGGTCGTGGGGCTCATCGTCTATGCCGACGTGCGTGGGCGCATGCGTATGTTCGGGGTGCTCAAGGCTTTGGGCTTCCGACTGTCGCACCTGACATCGAGTGTGATGATTCAGACATTGATGTACCTCGTGGCAGCGTTTCCGCTGGGTACTCTGCTGGGCTGGATCGTGGCTACGTTAATCGAGTTCGTCGCGCCGCTTTACCGGGTACCCATCGTGGATGCAGACGGCTTGGCCCAAACGTTCTTCGCCGGAATCTTCTTTGCAGTGTTGGGCGGGATGGTGCCACTCAGACTCATCGCCACTATCGATCCGATTGTCGCGTTCCGAGGAAACTGAGAATGCTGCGTTGGACCCTCAAGACTCTCTGGCTGCAGCGGACCGGAACACTCGCCAGCGCGGGAGGAGTGGCGGGGGCGTTTCTGATGGTGCTCCTGCTCGAGGCCGTCTTCCTCGGTGAGTCGACGCAGATGGTGTCCTACATCGAACACACGTCTCCCGACGTTTGGGTGATGCAACACGGCGTTTCGAACATGCACATGGCCACCTCGTTCGTCTGGGATTGGAAGGAGGATGAGGTCGCGAAAATGTCCGGGGTCGAGAGCGTCTCTTCCATCCTCTATGTGAACACTGTCGTTCGAGCGGGCGAGAGAGACTGGTTCGCCTACGTGGTGGGGCTCCAATCAGGTGATGCGCGATCTGGGCCGTGGGATATGGCCGCAGGAAGCCCGGTTCCGGAGCCGGGCGAGATCGTTCTCCCCGAGATGTTCTCGCGCGCGGTGGGAATCCAGATCGGCGATACGGCGACCATCGCTGATACGCGGTTCAGCGTCGTCGGTCTGTCGAAGGAGACTTTCTCGATGACGAACTCGGTTGCCTTTGTGAATTTCGTGGATCTCGAGAAGGTGCTCTCTGTCGGTGCGACGGTCAGCTATATGCTCGTCGATGCCTCGCCCGGCGAGGCTGCGGAAGCGCTCGCGGATCGCATCGAGACCGAGATCGACAAGGTCTCTGCGTTGACACAGCAAGAGTTCATCACGAGCGACTTCGAGATGGCGATGAAGATGGGGGTCGAGATCATCTTCTTCATGACGATCATCGGCTCAATGCTGGCCGTAGTCATCATCGCGTTCACGACTTTCGTGCAGGTCTCCCGGCGCTTCCACGAACTCGCAGTGGTGAAAGCTCTCGGGGTGCAGAACCGAGCGATCTATGGGAGCGTCGTGTTGCAGAGCGTGTTCGTTACCTCGCTGGGCTATGTCCTGGCCATCTCGGCGGCGGTCGGCGCCATGCCGTTAATTGCTGCTTTGGTGCCCGAAGTGATCTTCCTGGTATCTCCGATGGCTCTGGCGCGCATGGGCGCGATCGCACTCGCTGTCTCGGTGTTGGCCGCACTGGTCCCAGCGCGGCTGGTGGCCGGGGTCGACCCCGTCAGCGCATTCAAGGCTTGAACCCATGTCCGAAGACACACTCGTCGAAATTCGAAACGTCTCCAAGATTTTTGGTACGGGCCACACAGAGGTGCGTGCCGTCGACAACGTATCGTTGGAGATCGCGAGCGGAGAGCTGGTCCTGATCATGGGCCCTTCCGGATCGGGAAAGACGACACTGCTTTCCATGCTGGGAGGGCTACTGAAACCCACCCGCGGAAGCGTGAAGATCGATGGTGCTGAAATCACGGCCCTGAAGGAGTCGGAGCTGTCCCGTGTCCGCGCTCGTTCGGTCGGTTTCATCTTCCAGGCCTT
>JAJDAM010000371.1 GCA_029261905.1 Deltaproteobacteria bacterium | reverse complement strand
TCTCATTGGGAGGCTCCATCACTTCCAGTTGCTCAACCTGCATCCCGTATCGGAGAACTCCCTAGGGACATGCAGCGAAAAAGCCCCAGTTCGGAGAATTTCTGCCGATAGTCCTCTAGAGAGAAATGAGCATGCCGATGGCGAATGATCAGCATCGCCTCTGGAATCGAGGCAGAGGGAGGTACAGACAGATGGTCCATTACAGTCGAATTTCGTTCGGCGCGTTCGGGGCGCGTTTCAGCAACCGAACAACAGCCGTGACGGCCCTGGTAGCCGCGACCGTCCTCCTCAGCGGTGCGCAGATCTCGCATGCCGCAGCTGAATTCGACTTCGAATTCGAGTCATTCGCAGTCGCCGGCTCAGTCACCTTCAACGACGACTTCGAAGATGGTCTACGCGACTCGGGCCCGACGTCGTTGCTGGTAGACAGCGCCGATGGGACAACGACCGTAGAAGCGGGTGGTGGGCTGGTTCTGTCCGATGCCGATGGCAGTGCCGAGACGATCGACGGAGAAACGGTTCTTCGGATGGACACCGTCGTTCTCCAATCGCTTCCAATCCTCAATTCCGGATCGGGCACGACAACGCTCACGGGAACCCTGTCGGGAAGCTTTGTTCTACCCACGCCGTTCGATACGACTCAATTTTCGGGCGTCCAACTCGGCTCGACGTCCGATTCTGACCGGACGGTCGTCGGTGTCGAACTGGTCGGCGCTGGGGTATCGGTCGCTCTGATCGAGGTCGTCGGCGGAATCCGTACGATTCTTGGATCCGACCCGATCGCTCGCGGCGACGTATCGGAGAACTTCGTACTCGAGATCTCGCTCGACCAGTCACTGGATTCAGCCAGCGTTCGATACAGCCTCGACGGAGGCTCGAACTTCATCGAGCAGGGAAGCTGGGACTCACCGCCTGTCGCTGGCACCTTCGACTACGACCAGAATCTGTTTGCGCAACTGAGTGCGTTCGCGGAGACCGTCCCAGAACCCTCTGCGTGGCTTCTGAGTGTGACGAATCTGACCGTTCTGGCGTTGCTGGCGCGCGTTCGAAACGGGGCGCCGCAACGCCATCGTCAACTTGCGACCCAGCTCTTCCGATAATTACACGGCATTCCCCGAGCCATCCCCAAGATCGAATCCGGAGAGCTTTTCATGTCTGAACCGTCCATCAAGGGAACCACCTTCCAAGGCGTGATCGATGACCTGCATGCGGCGGTCGCGCAGGGTGTCGTCAGCATCGAAGAAGCCGAGGCACGCCTCGATCCGGCCGAAGTTCCGTTTCTCGACCCCGAAACGAAGGCCAATCCGGCATCGTGGTATTCGATCGAGTCCTACCGCAGGATGGTCGAGTTGCTCCTCGACGTCGTCGGCAACGGCGACCTCGCCTATCTCACCGGCCGCGGGGAGCAAGCGGCGATTCGACTGCGTGACGCGGGCGTCTACCAGCAAGTCGAATATGTGGGCCGAATCAACGAAGCCCGAGGCGACCGAGAGAACACGCTCGCCGAACTCAAGCGCCAGCTGCGCCTGATCGTCACTCTCGCACGCAGTATCTACAACTTCGGAGAATGGGATGTCGAAGTCGATGGCGAACAGCTGCGGGTCGTAGTCACAGATGCCCGAGCTCTCCCGGACATTTCGGTGCTGACGATCGAGGGCTTCATGAACCAGATGAGCGAGTTCTCGGATTCGCCGACGCCAGCACGATGGACGAGCTGCCGACCCTCCGTCAGCCGGATCGAGTTCGCGATGTCGGTACCGCCCGGCGAGTTGTCGGGCGGGTAGTCGGGGGAGTCGCCAAAGGATCCACGCGGCTGCTGTCTGGCTCGCAAATCGGCGACACGAACCCTCAGGTCAGCTCGACGAGGGGTCACCGGACGACGCGCCCACGCGGATCTCGACCAGCTTGCCGAACCCCTCGATGGCATTCGGCCTCAGCTTCTTGAATATTTCGCGGGTGTAGTCGGCGTCATCGAGAATCGCCCGAGCCACTCCGCGGAGTGTTTCGCCGCGCACGAGCAGTGTGACGGGAAAGTCGGCTCCGTCCAGTTCCTTCCACCAATTCCCGTCGGCCGCGGCGAATACCAGGTCGTCTTTCCGATAGTAGTTGACCGGAATCCGGCGACCGCTGGGCAGTGTGAGCAGCATGACTTTCCGCGCACGATTGCCGTCGGGCTGATCGAGCAACTCCTGCGCGACGCGCGGGTTGGCGAACTGTTCGGTGTAGAACCAGAAACCGATTGCCACGACGACGACGCCAGCAATCAACATTGCCCCGATGCGGAGGATCTTCATCGCATTTCTCTAGCAAGCGCGGATGCCGCTGTCAGGGGCAGGAAGCCCTGTTCGGGCCGGGACGTCTCGAGTTTCAGGTGTACTCCGCTGGTACTGGCCCAGTTCGACCGAGGACACACACCGCGCAGACCGGCGCGAGCGGGAGTACCTCGATCCGAACGTCGGTAAATCCGAGGCGCCGAAGCAGATCGGCGCGTTCTTCTGCGCTGCTGCGGGATTCTTCTTCGGTTGCTCCCGGGCGTCGCGACTGGAACGTGGTCGCCAGCAGCCCTCCAGGCCGCAGATACCGCGACAGTTCCCGAACTCGCTGTTCCGATTCGTCGCCGAACTGAAGTGTATTGACGGTGAGGAGCTTGTCGAAGGGCTCCGAAAACACGGGCGCGTGCGCGAACGACGTGCAGTGCAACTCCACCAGACCGGAACGGATGGCCGCCGCATTTCGTTTCCGGGCCGTCCGAACCATCTGCTCCGAGTGATCGAT
>JAJDAM010000370.1 GCA_029261905.1 Deltaproteobacteria bacterium | reverse complement strand
GCGCTCCTGCATCTCTCGGACGCGAATGCGCAGGTCGCCAGTATCGCCACCCGTGCCGTCCTTCTCGCCGCCGAAGAAGTGGCCGATCAAGCCGAGTACGAACAGGGTGACGACGACTCCGATCATGATATCCATGGTCTGGCTCCCTACTCTACGATGAAGTCGCGCAGCGCAGCTTGATCGGCTGACACGTCCTCGACTCCCTTGGGGTTCAGCGTCGCCTCATGTTGCTTGCCGGTCTGAACGTCGCGGAACACGCAGTGCATGCGCTCGTTGAGGTCGTAGCTGAAGATCACCTCGATCTCGCATCCAGCCGGACGCCCCGGCGGCAAGCCGCCGAACATCGCCTTGTCGAGCACGTTGACGAACTCCGGGTCGGTCTCCGGGAACTGTGATTGCGTGATCGTGCACTCGAGTTCCGTCTGGCCGTCGCTCATGGTGTAGAAGACCTCTTTGTTGGAACACGGCAGCGAGGTGTTCTTTTTCAGGATGACCGAGTTCATCAACTCGGTACGACCGGTCGTGTTGTTCTGGTTCAGAGTGAGCGTCCCGTAGTAGTTGCTGCACACGTCGGTCAGCTTGATCTTGGTCATCGCAGAGCTTTGTGCGCTGTTCAGCACGCCGCTCGCCGCCCTCAGGCCTGCGTAGACCGCTGCACCGAGCGCCACCGCCTCATCGACGTTCACAGCCTTCGTGGGCTCGATGCCGAAGATCTTCTTCAACGTCGTTTCCACGTACGGGATTCGGGTGCTCCCGCCGACCAGAAGGATCTGGCTGATATCAGACACCTCGCACTTCGCCTCGTCGAGGACGCCGTCGATCAGCGTCGCGGTTTTTGCGATGTGAACCGAAATCAGTTCCTCGAACTCCGCGCGCGACAATTCCACCTTCAGCGGACCGGCGTCGCCGCTGATCATTACGCCGGCGCGCTCGCGTTTCGAGAGCATCTTCTTCAGGTCTTCCGCGTCGGCCAGGTACCGGAAGGAGCCCTCTTCGCTGTCGAAGAGCTTTCGGTCGTACTCCTTCTCGTAGCGCTCCTGGAACACGCCGAGCAGCTTCCGGTCGAAATCGGTGCCGCCGAGATGTGCGTCGCCGAGTGAGGCGACCACTTGGACGTCCTGGTCCGCGACGTCAGCGACCGTCACGTCGAAGGTCCCGCCGCCTAGGTCGTAGATCAGCACGCGGCCCGACACGTCCCCAATCGTCGCATAATAGAGCGCGGCGGCGGTCGGCTCGTTGATGATGTGGGTGACCTCGAGACCGGCGAGCTTCCCGGCGTCCATCGTCGCTTTGCGGGCGCTCTCCCGGAAGTTCGCCGGAACGGTGATCACTGCACTTTCGATCGGCCCCTTCGTGAGCGCCGCATCCTGCGCGAGTTTCTTCAAGATGAGCGACGAGATCTGCTGCGGCGAGTATTCGCAGTCTTCGATGGTGTATTTGAAGTCGTCGCCCATGCGCTGCTTCGCGCACTGAAGGACTCGATCGGCGCGGTACACCAGCGCCTTCTTGGCGATGTCTCCGACCAGCGACTTGCCGTCTTCGTCTTCAGGGAAATGCACCACCGAGGGCGTAATGCGCTCGCCGTCCGCGTTCGGGACGATTTCGGGTTTGCCGATTTCGTCGAGAACCGCGATCGCGGAGAATGTGGTTCCGAGGTCGATGCCTACGAGATTGCTCATTGGTCTGTTTCCTCCTTCGCGGGGCCGTAGACGCTCACCAGCGCCGCGCGAATCACGCGAACGTCGTTGTTGCCTCGGATCAGCATCCAGCCGGGGTGCTTCACCTCTGCGACGTGGCCATGTTGTTCGGTGTCGGTCGTGGCGCGTACTTCGACCGGCTCGAAGCGCTGCGAGTGTTCTTCGATCGAATCGCCGTGTTCTGGCCGAAACGCCTCGATCTGGTTGGCCTCGAGCAACATCTCGAGTTGGCCCGAGGTGGCCTCGAGCCGTGTGAGTGCGTCCGACAGCACTCGGGACTCCTCGCCGCCGTGCGTGTCTTCCAATTGACGGCGAAAGTCTTCGACCATGTCGATGGCCTTGATGACACCGCGGGCGAGCGAACGCGTCACGGAAAAGTTGTAGCCCTCGCGAAAGCGCTCGATCTCGACCCCGCGTTCTTCGGCGAGATGACGAACTGCCTCGATGTGCTCGCCGAGGTCCTTGAGATCACGATCGATCCCTTCGAGCGATGACTCGATCGCGCCGGTCCTGATTTTCTCGACCGGAGCGGTGTCCGCGGCGGGCTGCAGCCAGCGCAGAACTTGTCCGAGTGGGTCGACACCGAACAGATGCGGGGCGCTGATCAATATTGCCAAGGCAATCGAAGCGATTGCCAACAGCTCGACTAATCCCATCCCTTCGCGATCTCCCGTCGTGTCGATCGGCACGGGGTGATCTGAATCCCCCGATCGGGAGAAGTCCGGGTCCGCAGCCGATATTTCTCCGGGTCCTATCGGCCTTTTCTACACGCCGTGTGAGGGTTTCACGCAACAAAACCGCAAATTGCACGTTAGTTGCTGGCTGGTGTAGGTAGACACTAGTCTGAGCGATGATATTCCGCGTGGAGTTCCGGCAGGAAGCTCGAAAGGTGATTCATCTCGGCCGCGCAATGAACCACCATGTCGCGGCCCTGCGCGATCCCGAAAGCCCGTTTCGCTACGAAGCGGGATGCGGCGAGCTTCGTGATCACAGCCGCGGCCGGCCCACCTCGAACCTCGAGCTTGCCGAGCCAGAAGCGGCTCCTCATCTCGCAACCGTCGGATGTGTCGCGGATCAGATGGAGGATGCGTCCGACGACCAGCGGGGAATTTCGATAGCGGACCTCGCCGCAGATGGCGGTGCCCACGCCCGCGGTCTCGAAACGCGAGGCGTCGAGCCACTCGGAGGCTTCCGAGAATGTGATGGTGATTTCCAGCAACCCGTTGCCCACATATTCGGTGACGTAGTTGGGGTTGCGGAGGTACTTTTCGCGGTCCGAGAGATCCGGATCGTCGCCGATCATCTTCTCGGCCCGGTTCGACACATGCGCGCGCGGATGCCACAGCTTGTATCGCTGGGACTCCATGTAGTGCCAGCCGAACCACCAGTCGATCATGTCGGCTGTGACCCCTGGCATATTCGTGAGCACCGCGACGAAGACCTGCCCGTTGCTCAGCCGGGTGAAGCCGTTTTCCAGAGCCAGATAACCGGGCTCGAGAAGCTGATCGACCTCGGCCGTGGGGAAGCCCAGCTCTGACGCCTCGACGCCGTGCATCAGGGCGCGTCGAACCTGTTCCTGCATCGGCCCCATCTCGGGGTTCCAGAATCTCGCGTAGGGCTTCCCGTCCAGGTCGCCAGGCGCCATTCCCAGGTAGCGGTCTTTTCTCATGGGCCTTCTCCCGATGCTTTCTTTCTGTGTCGGCTTGGCGTGTGGCGCTGGTCTACCTTCATCTACATTCGTCTGACTCGGAACGAGGTAGTCCAACATGACAACGAACCCCACACCCGAGCAGAAAAACTACAACGTGATCGCCGTCAAGACCGCAGCCAGGCTGCAGGAGGCCCGGCTCGCGATTCGCAGCCAGTTCGACCCAGAGGAACGCCCGCGAGAGAAGCTCTTCCCCTCTCACAACCGGCCGGGTCTCGGTGTGGCGCTGGAATACGAGCGCATGGGCAACCGGCCCGTCTCCGCGGAGTTGCAGGCACGTGCGGAGGGCTTTGGGTTCGAGTTCGAACATCTCGGCATCACGATTGGCACGGTCATCCACAACGTCGATCTGAAGGGCACCCCGTCTGAAGGGGTGATCCGGTTCATTCGGGACACGCTGCTGGAACGCAAGGTGATCTTCTTTCGAGACCAGCAATTGAGCGAAACAGAGCAGGTGGCCTTCGGCCGGAGGTTCGGCGACTTGGATGCGTTCCCCTTCGGTCCCGCCGGCGAAGATCCCTACATCCTCGCGATCCGTCACGGCGAGAAGAATCCGGGGACCGAAAACGGCTGGCACACTGATGTCACCTGGATGGAGTGCCCGTCGCTGGGATCGATCGCCCAGTGCGTCGTCGTGCCTCCAGTCGGTGGCGATACCTTGTTCTCCGACAGTCACGCCTGTACCCTGGGCCTTCCCGCTGCGCTGAAGCAACGCATCCAACATCTGCACGGCATCAACGACTACCGAAACTTCCTGTTGGCCAGAAAACCGGGTCTGCCGAGCGAACTCGTCGAGACGATCAAGAAGGAGATTCCGTTCGGTGTCAGCCATCCGCTGCTCCGCACGCACCCGGAGACGGGGAAGACGGCTCTCTATATTCACGGCGGCTTCCTTCGGCACGATTCCTTGTACGATGAACGGACCGGCGAGCCACTGGAGGCAGCGGAATCGGAAGCGATCGTTCGCGAGCTGCTACAGCAGCACCCGCGGCCCGAGTACGTGTGCCGATTTCGCTGGCAGCCGGGTTCGGTCGCGTTCTGGGACAACCGGGCCGTGCAACACTACGCGGCGAGCGACTACTACCCGCACCGGCGGCTGTTGCGGCGGGTCACCGTCAGTGGAGACAAACCCTTCTACGATGCTGCGATCGCCGAATCCGACTGACGCTACTCGATCGACAGCCAGAGGCGGAGCAGGTGTCGGGGCGTGGCGCCAACTTCGCCGCGATTTTCGTAGGCGGTGCGCGCATGCACGACCGTGTGATTCGATAGCCACTGGATGTCGCCCGGGCGAAGCTCCATGTCGAGGCGGAATTCGGGGCTGCCGGCGATTTCTTCGTAGAGGTCGAGCAGTTCGCGCTCTGGCTCGGTAAACGCCGGCACATCGTCGTGCCGAACGACGGAGCGGAAGTAGTCGCTGTGGTAGAAGGTGCGAAGCCTGCCGTCGGCGTAGCGGCACGGAGGGATTGGCAGGTGGCGCAACTTTCCGCTCCGATCCTCGTTGCGGACGTCGAGCAGGAACGGCTCGTACAAGCGCGGCACGAGATCGGGTCGACGCCGAGCCACCTCGTTGTACACCGCGACGGAACTTGCGATGCGGCTCGCGCCGCCGATGTTTGCTGCAGTCACGCAAAGCAGTCCGACGATGTCCGCCGCGTCGCAGTGGAAAGCGATTTCGGATGAGGTCTGATAGAGGCGCACATGGGGATCCGTTGCATCCGCGCCGGTATCGGTCACATGCCCGAGCAGATCACCCTTAGGGTTCTGTGCGCCTGGTTTTCCCATGTGCAGTCCGACACACCAGAAGAACCGCTCGGTCTCGTCGCGCGTCCAGCGCTCGACCGGGATGCCGGAAACGACTTGAAACCCAAGACCCTGAGCGATGGTGTCGCGCCACATCGCGATGACCGGCTCCAGGGTCGGGAGCGGAAAGTCGGCCGCGGTGAGACTTCCAGTCGAGCGCCCCGTCGAGGACGCGTGATTCAGCGCTTCGCACAGTTCTTCGATCTGCGCGGTCGTCAGTTCGTGCCGCCAGCTGTCAGACGAAGCGAGATCCGCGCCGCGCCAGGCAGCCGGGGATTCGATGGCTCCCGGCGCCGGCCCGGTGTGGGCTCTCGTGAAGTAGTGGAGCGATTGCTCGGCGTAGCTCAGGTATTGCGACATGCCGGAAGGATCGCACGGAGGTAGAGCCTGCGCCGCCAGAACACCGATGGCACGGGTGTATTCTTGCTGGGGGATCGGCTGGGAAGTCCGCGACGCATGGGCTCATCGAATCCGCAGCGTGACCAGTTCGAACGGTCGCAGGTCGAGATCGATCACGCCGTTGCGCAGCGTCGGAGATTCGGTCCCCATCGGTTCCTCGAGCAGATCGATCCGATCTGCGCGTGTCGCTCCTGGAAAACGGAGACCGACCCGGCGTTGCCCGCCGAATGCCTCGTGGAGCCGCACGACGCTGCCGTCCCCATCGTCAGCCGCCTTCACGGCACTGATGACAACGCCGGCGTCGTCCGGCTCGAGCATTGAATGCCGACGCGGAACGGTGTCGGGCCCGCCGCCGCTGCTGTCGATCGGCACCACACGCAGCGGCGAGTTGAAACAGTGGGCTTCGGCAATCACGCCTCCCGACGTGGGCGGCCCCGCATGCGGATACAACGCATAGGCGAAGCGGTGGTGTCCCTGATCGGCGACAGGATCTGGCCAGGTCGGCGACCGCAGCAGCGAAAGACGAATCACGCTGCCCGACACATCGTGGCCGTACTTGCAGTCGTTCAACAAGGCGACTCCGAACCCGTCCTCGCTGAGATCGACCCACGTGTGGGCACACGTCTCGAAGCGCGCAGCGTCCCAGCTCGTGTTCTGGTGAGTCGGACGCTCGACGTGGCCGAATTGGATTTCGTGCCGGGCCACCGAAGCGCGGACACCGATCGGGAACGCCACCTTCAGCAGCTTGTGAGTTTCGTGCCAGTCGACCGAGCAATGCACCTCGACCCGGCGGCCTCCTCGGGTCAGGCGAATCTGCTGCTCGATCCTGGAGTCACCGAACGAACGGACGACTCGCAGCGTCGCCCGCATCTCGGATCGGTCGATCCACTCGAGTGTATCGACCTCGGTCAGGTCGACGGCAGTATCGAAAGCCGTCCGTTCGATGTCCCAGGCATCCCACGGCACCGGGTGGTCGTCCATCAGCTGCAGCAAGTTGGCTGGTCGACCCGGCGCGATGGCTTCGCGACCGGTGGCGAGGTGGCGGACTGACCGCAACAGGCCCGACTCGTCCCATTCGACGCGAAGATGTCCGTTGTCCATCCATCGATCGCCCCAAGTCACGGGTGCGTCGTCGCTCTCAGCCGGCGTCGACAGATCGTTCACCGCCCAACCGCACGGCGGCGCCGTGACACGGTGAAGTTCGCCCCCGATTTCGATGACTTCGTCGCGCGCCCAGCCCAGACTGTTGGCGACGAGCGCCGGCCGCCTGGCTTCGCCGACCTCCACCCGCGAGGCGATCTCGCCGAGCGAGTCGCTCACGATCTCGTCTGTCGTGGCCCGCACAGCCGCGTAGTCGGCCATCGTGTCCTGGTACACCCAGTGGATCGACGTGCCCGGGATGATGTCGTGAAATTGGTGGAGCAGCAGCTTCTTCCAGGCTCGCTCGAGCGAATCCGTCGGCGCGTCCTCGCCGACGATCCGGCTGGCCGCGAGCGCCCACATTTCTGCGTCTCGCAACGCTCGCTCGAGTTCGCGGTTGCCCTTCTTGACGGCTCCATGGGTGGTGTAGGTGCCGCGGTGAAACTCCAGGTACAGCTCCCCGACCCAGACCGGCAGGTCGGCGTTGTCCGCTTCGCTACGGATCTGTTCCATCGCATCGGCAGCTGTGGTCAGCTCGATTCGACCGAGGCCTTCGAGGTCGCGGAGCCGGCGAGCGCGCTCCAGCATGTCGAGGTCGGGCCCTCCACCGCCATCGCCGTGACCATAGAGGTAGATTGCACGATCGCGGATGCCTTGCTGGGCGAAGTTTCGCTCCCCGTGGCGGAGGTTCGCGACCGACAGGTTGCCGGTGTAGGTGTCGGCCGGCGGGAAATGGCTGAAAATTCGCGTTCCGTCGAGTCCCTCCCACCAGAATGTGTGGTGCGGAAAGCGGTTGACGTCGTTCCACGAGATTTTCTGCGTCAAGAACCAGTGAACGCCGGCCTGGTGGAGGATCTGGGGCAGCGCAGCCGAATAACCGAATACGTCGGGCAGCCACAGGCCATCGGTGTCCACGCCGAACTCCTCGCGGAAGAAACGCTTGCCGTACACGATCTGGCGTACTAAGGATTCGCCCGAAGGCAGGTTGCAGTCGGCCTCGATCCACATCGAGCCCACGACATCGAATCGTCCCTCCGCGACGTGGACCCGGATCCGGTCCCACAGCCCCGGGTACTCGTCGCGGATCCACTCGAACTGCTGGGCTTGCGATGCCGCGAACCGGTAGTCGGGCTCGCGGTCGAGAAAGGTCGATGCCGTCGAGAACGTGCGCGCGGCCTTGCGGTGGGTTTCGCGTAGTGGCCACAACCAAGCGGTATCCAGATGGGAGTTGCCCACCGCGAGGTGAGTGCGTCTCGGGGATTCGCCGGGGCGATTCAGTACCGTCGCCAGCTCGTGCCGCGCTTCGAGCACCGTCTTCTCGTTGATGCCGTTCCTCTCGATCCCGCCGCACGCGCGATCGAGCGCCGCCGCGCAGTTCAGGGCGAGGTCTTCTTCCCGGCGGGTGGCCAGCTCACCCACCAGCGTCCAGTCGCGAATCAGCGCTTCGACCTCCCGGTCGACGATGGCGAGATGGCAGCGTCGGAGCGTGAGCAGCGGCTCGCCGTCAGGGTCCGGTAGCAGCAGCTGACCGGGGTCCTGGGACGGTGCGGGCGGGTTGGCCGCCGCCTCGATGTACAGGTCGATGACTTCGTCACCGGTCGCTGGAGAGGCCAGCACCACCTCGCGGTGGTTGGGACCGACCCCTTCGGTCGGCTGTCCGTCGATCCACACCTGGCCTTCGGCGCCGAATCCGCTGACCCCGCCGTATCCGAGATGGACCACCAGCGCGCAGTCCCGACCAGCCCAGTCCGCGGGCACGATTCCAGCCACGTGAAACCAGGTGGTGTCCCACAGCGGGCCCCAGGGGCCGCCGACCTCGAAGGGCACGAACGTTCCCGCGACAGCCTCATCGTACGACACGGGTTCGCCGTGCAGATGGTTCGCGCTGATCTCGACCGGACGGGTCACCGGCCATCTGGCTGGCTTGACGACGTTCGCCAGCACTTGCTCGATTCGATTCAATCGGTCGCGATCGGGCTGCGTCATGGCCGCCAGTGTAGCTACGACGAGTACCGACGGGGGAGCCAGGCAGATCTCGAATCGTTCCAATCGGCTGACGATCCCATCGCCGATGAGGGTGCACCGCAGGTCGTGCAATCCATCGCGGCGGCTATTGTATTCGACATCCGCGAAACGTCTCACGGTACAGCCGTGGGTTCTTCGCCGTTCGGCCCGCGAGATAGGAGAGATGCAATTTCATGGCTGATCAAAAGAATCGCAGTAGCGCTGCAAACCTGCTGAGCGGTACCGAAGGTGTGAAAGAGGTCACCCACGGCATCCACATTCTGCCAGGGCAGGGCAATTGCCTGTCCGTCGATGTGGGTGACGGAATCGTGCTCGTCGACAGCGGTCCCGGTGGCCCGGTCACCCGATCGATGATTGATGCTTTGCGAGAACTCAGCGACAAGCCCGTCGAGGCGATCTGCTACTCGCACGGTCATGCAGGCTACAACGCCGGTATTTCGAAGTGGGTCGCGCACAACGAAGAGCGTGGTGATCCACGCCCGCGGTTGATCGCACATCAAAACCTCGAGGCACGCTACGCGCGCTACCGGGCGACGAATGGGCTGCAGCAGAAGCTGAATCAAATGCAGTTCCCGATGTTCCCCGTGCCGATCGATCCCGTGTTGCCGGATCCCACCGAGAGCTTCAGCGAGAGCATGACGATCAAGGGCTCCGAGCGAATCGTGGAGTTGTTGTGGGCGCCATCCGAGACTGATGACACGTTGGCGCTATGGGTTCCCGATGCGAAGGTCCTGTATGGAAGTGCTGCGGTACCGGGGACGTCGATTCCAAACATCGGCACGCCGTTGCGCACGCAGCGACTCACGCTGCGGTGGGCGGAGACGCTCGAAAGGCTCGCAAGCCTCGGCGCCGAGTACATGGTGCAGGAGTTCGGTCCGGTGGTAGAGCCGAAGGCCGCGATCGAGACGCAGCTCACGACCATGGCCGAGGCGTTGCGCTGGCTTCACGGCGAAGTCCTTCCAAGAATGAATGCGGGTCTGGGTGACACCGAGATCGTTCACGATGTCGAGCCCCCCGAACGGCTTTTCGGCCACTCGTACATGCGGCCGATCTACGGCGCCGTCGAGTACATCATCCGTGACATCTTCCGCGAAGAGAACGGATGGTGGGCGGACCGGAATCCCACCTCGCTACATCCGCTGTTGCCGGCAGATGCCGCGGCTGCGATCGCCGACGCAATCGTCGACAAGCCGGCGGTGCTGGAAAAGGCAAAAAAGCTTGCCGAACAAGGCAAGACGCAGGCGGCGCTTCACGTTGTCGATCTGCTGGCCATGGCACCGGGCGAGGGCGCGCTGATCACCGAGGCGCGCAACCTGAAGGCGTCCCTGTGCCGAACACGGGCCGCGGAGATCGCGCCATACGTTTCGAAGGCGCTCTTCGAATCCTCGGCGCGTCGCTACGAGAGCGGCAAGGTACTGCTGTCGGAAACCCACGAGCCGGCAGCGACTTCATGAGCGGCTACGCGTTCGACGACGACTTCAAAGAGGTCCTTCCGGCACTGCCTACGGTCGTCGATTTTTCGACGGTCGAGAAAATTCAAAGGATCCGGGCGCAACGCGCGGCCCTGCCGGGCGGGAAAGATCGCGACGATGTCGTCAAGGAAGACAGAAGCGTCCCGGGTCAGGAAGGGGCGCCGGAAGTTCCGGTTCGGATTTATCGACCGGTAGTAGCGAAAGAAGGGCTGGCTTCTTGCGTCGTCGAAATACATGGTGGCGGATTCATGATGGGCAGCATCGACTCGATGGACCCATGGTGCCAGCAGGTTGCCGCCAAAGTCGGATGCGTGGTCGTTTCGGTCGAGTACAGACTCGCACCCGAGAACCCGTTTCCGGCCGGCCTGGATGACTGTTACGCGGTCCTGTGTTGGACCGCCGTGCACGCAGCCGAACTGGGCGTGGACCCCGGACGGATCGCCATTGCAGGCCAGAGCGCCGGTGGAGGTCTGGCCGCGGCGACCGCGCTACTCGCTCGCGATCGGAAGGGGCCGGCGCTGTGTTTCCAGTTGCTCGAAATCCCCGAGCTCGACGATCGGCTCGAAACGAACTCGATGAAGGCCTTTGTCGACACGCCGTTGTGGAATCGACCGAACGCAGAATGGAGCTGGCGTCACTACCTCGGGCCCGATCACCAGGGAGACGTGTCGCCCTACGCTGCTCCGGCCCGTGCCACGGATCTCACCCACCTGCCTCCAGCCTACGTGTCCGCGATGGAGTTCGATCCGCTACGCGACGAGGGCATTCTCTACGCGATGCGCATGCTCGAGGCAGGTGTTTCGGTAGAACTGCACACGTTTCCAGGAACGTTTCACGGTTCGAGCCAGTTTCCGCACGCAGACGCTTCCATGCGCAATTTCAAAGAGACCATCGGGACTTTGAAGCGAAGGCTTGGGACCGTGGACTAGAAAGCCCGAGCGGCGCTATCGGCTTTTCATGATGTGACGCCATCGGTCTGACTCGAAAATAGGAGGCGCGCGATGGCTGGGTGGGCGACAGATCTGGATCTTCTGCTCGAGGAGCGAAGGCAGCGCGTCGACGAGGGATGTGTCGTGCCACCAGATCTCTCCGCGCGCATCGATTCGCTCGATCGTGATCACGATCGATGGAGCACCGAAACGATCGACGTGCTCTACGAGGAGCTGTTGGCTCTCGCGGTCGATCCCGAGCTCGCAGCGCGCGAACCCAACGAGTTGGATGCGATCCGAGCGCTTCGGCCCGGCGATCCCATCGATGAACTCCCCTGGAAGCTTTCCGAAGCGGAACTCCTCGATAAGTTGCACGGTGCCTGGACCGGGCGCTGTTGCGGCTGTGCGTCGGGCAAGCCCGTCGAACTCATGGGAATGCGGCTTGCCGACGGCGCGCTCGCCGGACGAAAGGCGATCAAGGCGTATTTGCAGAACGCCGATGCCTGGCCGCTCGAAACCTACATCCCCGAGCGATCCGGCGACGAGCGAGTTCCGTGTGTCGCCTCGACGCGCGAGAACATCGCGTACATGGAGCCGGATGACGACATTCACTACTCGCTCGTCGGGCTGGCGGTTCTCGAAGATCACGGCCCGGACTTTCGCTGGAAGCACGTCGCATTGGTCTGGACCTTTCGTATTCCGTTCGGAGCGATCTGTACCGCGGAAACTCAGGCGGTACTCAACTTCTGGAATCACTCGGCGCGCTTCTTTCAACGAGATCAGGTCGACATCGAGCCGGAGACCACTCGCATGCATCGCAATCCCTATCGCGAGTGGATCGGCGCCCAGATCCGCTCCGATGGCTGGGCGTGGGCGTGCGCGGGCAAGCCGGGTTTGGCGGCCGAGTACGCTCATCGCGATGCCCACTGGACCCATACACGCAACGGGATCTACGGTGCCATGTTCTGCGCGGCGATGCAGGCCGCGGCGTTCGTCGAAAACGATCCGAGAAAGCTCGTCGAGATCGGCCTGTCGCAGATCCCCGCACAGTGTCGGCTCGCGTTGGCCGTGAACGAGTGTTTCGAATGGATCGACGCGTGCGACGACTGGGAGAGCTGCATGGATCGGCTCGAAGCGCGCTTCCCAGACATGAGCCCGGTTCATACGATCAACAACGCGCTGATCTGTGTGATCTCGCTGATCTACGGCCAGATGGACACGCGGCTCGCGACCACGATCTCCGTAATGGCTGGACTCGACACCGACTGCAATGGCGCGACGGTCGGTTCGATCGTCGGTGCTGCATCCGGGCGTGCTGGCTTCGACGCCAAGTTCGCAGCGCCGCTCAACGATCGTGTCAAACCCTCGATGATCGGCTTTTCCGACACCACGATGGCACAGCTGGCGGAGCGCCATCTCGAGGTCTGGAAACGGGTCGACGCCTACGCTTCGGAGCGTGGGGCCATCTCCTGACAGCCAGGCTCACGACCTGAGTTTTTCGGCCCAGTATGCTGCCAGTCGGGTGCATAATAGTCACAAAACCGAAATGGGAGTGCCCCATGCCCATGCGACCCGCCTTCTCCGCGAGCCTCGTCGTCAGCGCGAATTTGCTGGTAGTCCTCGCTTCGCAGCCGGCCTGGGGCGGCGGCTCCAATCTGTTCGTCTCGGCCGAGAACGCGCAGTTTTCGAATTTCATGTCGGGCCCGCAGGTGATCGAAGTGATCGTGTCGGA
>JAJDAM010000369.1 GCA_029261905.1 Deltaproteobacteria bacterium | reverse complement strand
CGCCGCGACGCGACGTCGAGCTCGAGCTGGCGCCGATCGTGAAGACGACGGGCCGCGTGCTGTGGGACGACGGTTCACCGGTCGCGGCCTGCACGCTCGTCGCCTACACGCAAGACTCGACGCTGCTGCCCGAGGTGGCGTTGGAAAGCGGCGATCCGGTCCGCTTCGGCTACGTCGTGGGCGAGAGCCGCGCGGACGGGCGCTTCGAGCTCGCGCCGCTCGCGGAAGGCACGACGTATGACGTCTGGTTCGTCCCCGACCTCGAGCAACCCCTCGACCGCCTGTTGTTCCAGGGCGTCGCGGCCGGCGCGGAAGGCGTCGAGGTCGTGCTCTCGCCCGCGTCCCTGACCGGCGCCTTCGTCGAAGGCCGCGTGACCTCCGCCCTGGGTCGCGACGTGAGCGGCGCCCGAGTCCAGGTCCACTGGCGCGAGAAGGAGAGCACGCAACCCTGGGGCAGCGACGTCGAGCTCTTCTGGAAGTGCGACCTTCCGCGCCGCACGCTCGCGGGCGACGAGCTGTGGCAAGAGCTCGCCGTCGACGACGGCCGCTACCGCGTCGACCGCCTGGTCGCCGGCCGCCAGATCGTTCTCTTCGTCACCGCGCCCGGCCACGGCACCGAACTCGTCGGCCCCTTCGAAGCCAGCTTCGCGGGCACGACCCGCGACGTCCTCCTGCGCTCCCCCCGCCGCCTCGAGGTCGAGATCATCGACGCCGAAGGCCTCCCCGCCAGCCGCGCCAAGGTGGCCCTGTCCTACGTCGGCACCGTGCAACTCACGACCTGGTACGGCGAACGCTACGCCGACGCAGCCGGCAAGCTCGTCTATGAGGACGTCGCCCCGGGCCCTTACGAACTCGGCGGCCGCGACGCGTTCTACGGCAGCAGCGTGCGCGTGGAGGTGAAGGCGGGGACGCCGGTGACGCGGGCGGTGTTGAAGTTGGAGTGACGCTGGCGTTCCAGCGGCTTCGCGCGGGCTCTGCCCTCCCTGCGAGCTACATCTCCGTCATTCGCAAGCGGATCGATGAGCTGGAAGCGAAACTTGCTCAGGCAGATGACCTGGTGCGGATACTCGAGCATCTGCGCTGGCAAGAGGAGGACGAGCAGAAGACTCAGTCGCTCTCCTAGGAGAGTCCGACCCGCACGCCCCAACACTTCGCCTGAGCCGAGCACGGCATGGGCGAACTCGAGCGCGAGGCAAACTCAAGCACATCTTCGACGAGCTCGAGTTCGAAGAGCGTGTCCTGCGTACGCGGAACAGGCCCGACCCAGCCGTCCATTTCGCCCGCGAGAGTAGCAAGCAGCCGCCAAGTCCTACAACCCCCGCAGTGTCCCTTGAACGCAGCTCCGACTTCTGCGAAACGACCCGTTGCGCGGTAGAACAAGCCGTGATTGACTCAGGAGCTGACAGAAGTCGCCTCCGCTCGTCATGCGAGGCATCTTGTAGACCATGCAGCGTTGCTTACTGATCACACGACCCCTGGCAGGTGAGCCGCGGCTTGCGAATACGTATGGACTCTCGTGACCACCACAAGGCCATGGACAACTTCTAAGCATCTCCATTAGGCGCGGGACGCGTTCATCGTGGATCTGAGATGGTCAGGTCAACGTTGTGCTCGATCCTGAAGGTGGGGACGAAGCACGGCTTACTCTTCCTGCTTCGATCAACCGCTGCTCAGCCAACAACCGACATCCTTACGGCGCCCGACCCCATGGCCCAGCTCGTCCTATTCCTTCACCCCACTGCTCCCGTACCGGCAAACGAGTTCAAGAAGGACCACTTGGCTGGGCTCGAAATCGAGGCCTTCGCCCTAACCCTGGACAATCCTATCGATGGTGAGAGCATCGGGACCTTGGACCGCGTTGAGCAGATCTTCAAGGCCCCACCCGTCAATGTGGCTCAGTCTGTTGCGATCGGCATCATTCACATCGCCGAGAAGCACGCGTCGGTTTCCTTCGATATTCGTCTGAAGGTCAAGCGCGGCAAGGTGGAACTGCCGAGTCCGGAGATCCAGTACGACGTTCAGGTCCATCAAACCCCATTGCCCAAGGACCCCGCCGGGGCTTTCGCCAAAGGCCAGATCAAGCCGAACATCTACGTCCCGCTCCCTCCCGCGGGTACCGGGCAGGATCCGAAACGCGGGCACCTCCGTAACTCCTCCGGACCGCCCGCATTCGACGACCTCGTCGTGGCGATAGGCAAGACTCTCGACCTCGACCCCAAGGGCGGCTCCCTCGAAAGCCTAGACAAGCTCTCTCACGATCAGGCCCGCATAATCGCCGCCGGCATCTGCTGGGACCGCCACCTGAATCCACTCCCGCAGCCGAGCGAAGCTCTTGGCGATCTGTACACGGCAGGCGAGACGTCGCATGACGACAATGCCAGAGTACAGTTCGAGTCCGACACCAAGGCCTACTTCGCAATCCACGATGCCAAGATTCCGAAGCTCGCGGGATACGTATACGCAGCGTGGTCCGCCTTGCGGTGTCAGCAGGCGTCCGCCGAAGCGGAGCGGGCCGAAATCGACTTCCCGGTCCTCCTCCCAGGAGAAGTCGCATCGTACACCGCCAAAGTCCTGATCGGATTGCCCGACAAGTCCGAGTCTGGACCGTTCACCGTTCCCGCTGCTTTCTTCTATGCCCTAGGTGTCTCTCTTCCTGTACAGGTCGCACCCGAACAACGCCTTCAGCAGGCATGCTCCAAGGGGGAAAAGCAGCTGCTGCAGGAGCTAGAGGCAGCCGTAGGCGACAGCCTTATCGCAGAGCGAGAAGCCCCCTATGCGGGAGCGAGAGAGCTCCGCGATGGAGCGAAGGACGGAAAGATCACCGCCTATCAGGCGGCGCGGCGGATAGCCGCCTTGGCCAAGCCGAAGGAAAAGGACGAAGTTCAACTCGACTGGAATAATGAATCTACTCGACCCCTCGTGAGTTCGTGGCTCGCGCTGGCCGAGCCCAAGGACGAAGAGACGTTTTGGACACAACAGAGGGAAAGCAAGCCGTACGCCGAACTGGCGTTGAACGCTATCTTCCAAAACTCTCGACTCACCAAGGTGATTGTCGATGAGGCCTCGAAGGTGGACAAAAAGTCCACTCTGGAGGTCGTTGCCGAGTTTTCCGCGAAGCAGTGGAGAGACTTCTTCCTTGCCCCCATACCTGAGACGGCGGACAACGTCGTGGTGCCACTTCAGGAGTTGCCAGCGCCACCACTGGACAAGAAAGACCCTAACGAGCGGGCCGTCTATCTGCCCGATTTCACCAGGCCGGGCACCTTGCCCGAGCGCGTCGAGGCCTTCATAACGTACCTCGGCCGCTTCTTCGAGGTTTCACGGAAGCAAGGCACTACAACAAAAGTAAGTCCACCGAAAGCCTCACTCTTCGAAAGGAAACCTGACGATCCCCTCTTCCGCTTCGTCGAAGAATGCAAGTTGTTGCTCGATGAGAAGGGGGCCTCTTTGCCGTTCACGTTCAGTTCACTGGACGACGAGATCGAGCGCGAGGCCTTGGCGAGCGTCTTCCCGGACGATGCGGCTGCACGGATCAGGTTGGAGTGGAAGGTTCGAACGCTTCGTGAGCTCACAAAGCTGACAAACCTGAAGGGGCTGAGTCGAGAACTACGGCTCTCCTACATGGAGGCCTTGTACTCGCGCGGCATTTGCAGCGCCATTGCCGTCCAGCCGCTTTCGCTAGACGAGTTCCAGGATTCCCTCGCGGGAACGATTGCGTACCCGGCGGCAGCAAAGCTATTTGAGCAGGCGACGAAGATCAACGACATCTCCCAATCGGGCCTGGGACCCCCGAAGGTGCAGGAATCGGGCTTCAAGCCCGTCAATCCCGAGGGGCAATTGGTTGACTGTCTCCCGCGGCCCGAACGGTCGCCGCTCGGGCCCGTGGCCTATCTCGCGGAGATGCGACGCGTGACTTCGACCTCGACGTGCGACGAGCCGTTCGAAGGTGAGGTGAGCCTCTCCGAGGCTCTCAGTCAGCGGAGAGGTCCCCTTTGGGACCTTTTCGCAACGCGCGAGAACCTCGGAGTTCCGCTGCCCATGATTGACCTTGTCAACGAAAGCCTCGAAGCGTTGGCGAGCGGCGCGCCGACCGGCGGCGGCGCAGTCTACGACACGCGACCCCATTCTGATAGCGGCAAGGCGCCTGCCAAAGACCTCGACCTGAACAAACAGCTGGCGGCGACCCCCCAACACTCCTCACCGGCGACGCCAGTCGCCCAGCCCGTCGGATACGACCGCCTCCAGCGGGATTTCAGCTCGCCTTCCCTACCCTACTCCCAGCCTCTCGACATCAACCGCAGCTATATCGAAGCGTTGGGCTCGAACCGATTCGAGACAATGCGCACATTCAGGGAAGCGATTACTGAGCTCGTCACCGATCCGGAGCACGAGCCCGACGCTTTCCAGAAGCATCTGTGGCGCTTCCCCGTGCGCTTGCCCATCGCCCTCGAGTCACTCGGTATTTCGCAGGACGAGTACGACCTGCTCTATGCGCAGGAGGTCGCGATCACACCGACCCCG
>JAJDAM010000368.1 GCA_029261905.1 Deltaproteobacteria bacterium | reverse complement strand
AAGACGCGCGCCGCCGCGCTGAAGGCGGACACCTACGTCGTCTACCTTGCTTACCGAGATCCCCGAGTTCCGTGGCCCGCGAAACTGGTCGCCGCCCTCGTAGTCGCCTACGCACTCAGCCCCATCGACCTCATCCCAGATTTCATCCCCATCGTTGGCTACCTCGACGACCTTGTGCTCGTTCCCCTCGGCCTCGCGTTCGCAATTCGTCTCATTCCGCCTGCGGTCCTGGTCGAGCATCGGGCCAGGGCCGCGCAACTCCTGTCGCAACCTCGTTCGTCCAGCTGGGCCGGAGCCGCAATCGTGCTCGCCCTTTGGATCGTCACAATGGCCTGGCTCGCCTTCATCGTATGGCGCATTCTCGACGAGTAGTTCTCTTGGCCGAGACAATCTCGTGGAGCCAGCGCGCTGAGCAGGCCAACATGCGCTGCAGCGGACGACGGTCAGCTGGACATTTCTGAATTCGATAGAATTCCGGCGTCGGGACTCTGCGGCATTGGCGCTGAAGGTCGGCGCCGTCCGTTGCAGCTGAAGCCCGACCGTCTAGGCGGCGAAATCGGTCGCCATGCGAGGTAGTGAGCAATGCCGAAGTACCTGCTCGTTTATCACGGTGGCGGAATGCCCGAGTCCGAGTCTGAGGGGCAAAAGGCCAAGAAAGCCTGGGAAAGCTGGTTCGCTTCGATGGGCGCAGACATCGTCGATGGCGGCAATCCAGTAGGCCAGTCCACCACCGTCCTCAGCGACGGCAGCGTCGAGGAACACGGTGGCGCCAATCCTGCTACCGGCTACAGCGTCATTCAGGCTGATGACTCGAGCGCCGCGATCGCGAAAGCCAAGGGGTGCCCGATTCTTGCGAGTGGCGGCTCGGTCGAGCTCGCAGAGACATTCGATCCCTAGCAGTCCCTGGTGACACGGGCAGTCGGACAGAGGCTTGGCGTCGACAGCTCTAGTTGCTGGCCCGAGCCGCTGCCGCTCGTTCCTCGGCGTTGCGTTGGACGCCAATCGCTGCGTCGAGGGCGCCCATCAGGCGGCGGTAGAGATGGATCTTGAGGCCTTCGAGCGTCGCGAAGCCCATCAGCGCAAAGATCGTCGATAGCAGAGCGACGGCCAGCGCGCTGAGTTCGAGCGCGTCGCTCGATGAATGCATCGACACGAACAGGATCATCAACCCGCAAGTCGTACCGATGAATCCGATCGGTGGCAGGATGTTGGCGTACATCGAGATCACGTGGGAGTAGTGGGATTCGTACTCGTGTAGTGCGAATTGTCGACTCGCGTCGACCAGGAATTCGCGCGGCTGTGCGCCCTTGTTTTCGCGAAGCGACGTTCTCAGTACGCGAAGCAACAGCGCGGCGACCGGATCGATCGCGTCGGTAACTGGTTGATCGATGGCGCGCAACTCGGCCGTTTCCAGCGATCGTGTCGCGTTGCGCGCTTGCACGCAGACCCTCGCGCCGCGTTGAAATGGCAGCCAGACCGCAAACAGCGCCATCGCGCTGATCACACTGGTCCACACCAGAGACATCGCCGGCATTGATTCCCAGAATCCGTTCACTTTCTCTGACCTCCGATTCGTTCGGTTGAGTGTTTGGCGCCGTGGCTGCGTTTCATCGTTTTCAACCCTTTCAACCCTTTCAACCGCGCCATTTTCGACTGCTGAGAATTTCGAGCCCCTGTTCGAGCGTGCTCTGACGCCCGATCGGGAACTCGACGAGCATGCTTTCGCGGCCGCTGTAGCGGGTTTCGATTTCGTCGATCACCGCTTGAACGCGCCGCGGCGCCCGCATCTGGATCAGTACTTCGGCTTGCGCGAAGCGCAGGTTCGCATCGAGTGCCATCAGCTCGGGATGCGTGCTCTGCCACTTCCCTTCCAACAGCGATTCGAGATGAACACCCATGTAGGCGTCGAGAAAACCGCTGAACAGCACGAGTCCGTTGCGATCACGGCGATGATGGAGGCTCTCCAGCGTTGCGTGAAAGTGCACCATGTCTTGTTGAGCGCGCTCGAGTTCGTGCCGGCGCTGATCGAGCGCTTCGCCACTGAGCGGCCCCGTAGCATGGGCGGTCGGCGGTTCGAGATCGAAGTCTTCCGGCGGATCGAAACGCGGTGCACAACTCATGCAGACCAACGCGGCGGTCACGACCATCAGCAACGGACGCCTCGCAAGCGGATTCGCCTGGGGTTTCGCCTCCGTGTTGGATTGCGGCGGCAGTTGGGGCACCAGTTGGAGCCGGCGCTGAACAATGAGTTGGGACATCGGCTGGGTCTCCCTGATCAAAACGTGCGGTTCTCCTGATACATGCGTCGCAGCAGCGAGTGGACCGGATGGTCGCGCTGCGCGCGCAGTGCTCCCGCCAGCCCCTCCGTCTCGAGCGTCGCTCTATACAGCGGCAGCGCTTGGGATTGTGCTGCGATCTGGCCATCGAGCCGCGCGAGCAGGTTGTTCGCCTCGGAGAGCTGGCCCGAGATTTCGCGGAGCCGGACCGAGTCGAGCCCGGACACCTGCCCGGACGATGGCTCGTTCGATGCGCCGATCGACGCCGGTGGCGAGTCTCCCCGCGCGCCCGTCAACGTGGCGCGCTGCTCGGTCAATTGCGCGACGCGAGTCGCGATCTTCTGGCGGCGAGCCACCAACTCGACATTGCTCTGTTCGAGATTGTCGAAGTCGGGACTGTTCGCGAAACCGAGATACAGGAGCACGCGAGAGTTCGATAGCGCGCTACGCAGCTGGGCGATGTCTTTCGATCCCGGCTCGCCGTTCTGAATCCACGAATTGACGTGGCGCGATTTCGTGACCGACTCTGCCGCTGGTCGGACGAGGTCGAGATACTCGCTCTGTCGTCCCTGCCGCTCGAGGGCGGAAGTAAGCGCAGGCCACAGCTGCCGATCGAACGGAAAGAGCAACATCGCACTGCGGTAGCGGCGAGTCGCCAGTTCGATTTCGGCAGCCGTCGGGTTCGCCGCATACGCGAGGAGTGCGTCGCCGACACCTTTGGCGGCTTCGTGCGCGGCGAAATACGCTGAATCCGGAACGGCGTATTGGTTTTCGCTCGGTGCGAACCGATTGAAAAATGCCAGGTAACGCGAATACAGGCGCGCCGCGTTGCGACCGTGCTCGTCGGCCTGGGTGGGGTCTTTCACGCTGCGGCTGATGTAGTAGTCGGCCGCGTTGAGGCTGGCCTCCTGGATCTCTTCCCACAATCCGTGCATGGCATCGACGTAACTCTGCCGGCCGTTTCGTCGATATCCGATCACCTTCCAGCCGTCGCCCTCTCCTTCGCGGTAGAGTTCGCTGAAGACCTCGACCGCGCCCTCGATGCTGAACGGACTGTTGATCTCGGGATCCTCTCCAATCCGCTGTCGAGCTGCATACACTTCACCGAGAAGGCGCAGTACCCGTGTATGGACGGCCGTTTGTCCCTGCAGTGTGTCTGCACGCTCCAGCGCCGCTTCGTATGCACCGGTTGCGACCCGCAACGCCTCGATCGTCGGCGCCGCGAAATCCGTCGTCGCCAGCAGTCCGCGCGCTTCGTTGTGGTACTTCGTCGCTTCGAACAGCGAGAGCGTGAACGTCAGACTTCCGGCATCGGACTCCGAGCCATCGAGACGACGAACGACCCTCTCGAGGTAGTCGCGAGACGAGGACGCGACCGGTATCACGTCCGGATGAGCGCCAACCCGACCGTCGTAGAGCATTCGCACCACCGACGCGAGCGGGTCGAGATCGCGGTCGAGCCCCATCTGCTGGCTGCGAATCAAAACGAGTCGCGCCATGTTCTCATACACGTACGGAAGCGCCGAGACGAAGCCCGAATTCGGCGATTCGCTCAGCGCCAGCACTTGAAGCGCCTCGAACGGTGATTCGAGCGGCACGACGACGCGGAGCCACAACTCGAGCACTTCACCGACGAAGTCGAAGCGATGCCCGTTCTCGAGTGCGTAGTGGGCGAGGATGTATCCATACCAGTACCGGTTCTCGTGGCGACCCAGCCAGGGCTCGAGTTCATGGGCGGCATCGGCACTCGCCTCGATCGACGCGGTCTTGCCGTCCGCCAAGTAGAGAAGCAGGTACCCGATCGCACGGCGGCGAATCGATGTCTCGCGCTCCGCCTCCGACGTCTGCTCTCGGGTCTCGATCCGTGACGCGATGTAGGCGGGTAGCGAAATGCCGGCTTCTCGCCCGTAGCCATCCAGCCGTTCGCTCAACTCCTTCGAGTCGGCCGACGAGTACACGTAGGCGAAATCCAGATAGGATGCCCAGGCTTCAGGGTTGGCGGCCCGTGAAGGTGTCGCGTCCACCAGCGCAAACAGCACCCCCATTCCCGAAATGGATGTCGCAATGAACCTCGAAAGGATCGACCTCATCAGTATTTCGCCTCCGTGACGTTCCCCTTCCTCAAACAATCGATCGCAAGTTCGAGTTCGACGCAGCGGTCGGCTTGGCGGCGCGATGCCGCGCGCTCCGTCCACATCAGGAAGGCGTTCAGGTTCTTGGTCTCGACGAAGCGAAAGCGTCCAGCGACGCTGTCGCATTGAGCGTTGCCTACGGCGGCCGCGATTACCCGGCGCTTCAACCGGTCCTCTTCGCGGTCTGAAACGCAGCCGGCCAGTGACGCGAGCGACACCCCGGCCACCCGATCTCGTTCGCGGGTGTCGGTCGCGCGAGTAGCGGCGCGTTCAGGGGAAGCCACCGGCGAGATCCGCTCGATCGAAGCGCGCTTCGTAAGCTTCGCGGTGGGTTTCGCAGCGAGATCAGGCAATGCGAGCTTCGCCGGAGAAATCGATGCAACCCGAGTCAGTGTTCGGGTCTCTCTCCGCTGTGCTCTGACCGGCGAAACAAAAGATTCCGCGACCGACTCGGTTGGCGCTGCGACAGCCGCGAGTGCCATCACGTTGATTTTGGCGCGGGCTGCCGATCTCGGCGCAGTAGGACGCCTCAACCGAGCCACCTCGAAAGCCGGAGCGGCAACGGCGGGTGCTTTGGGAGCACGCAGCGGATTGATCCGCGGTGATCTCGGTACCGATGGCTGCGGTCGTTCGCGCTTGATCGAAGCTGGAGTCGAAACGGGGGTCGGTGCAGGTGCGGACGGGAAGCTGGGCAACGCCGGAGCGGGTATGGGTTTCGCAACCACCGGCTCGGGGATCGGCTTCGGCTTGGCGACGGGTTTTGGTTCGGGTCTTGCGATCGGTTCGGGCTCGACAACCTGCGGCGCAACAACCGGTGGTACGACGATCGGAGGCGGCTTGGGCAGATCTTCGGGAACCGGCTGTGGGGTATCGAATCGCGCGATCGTAATTCCCGAAACTGGTGTCAGATCGCGATGCGGAGCCGCGATCGTCAGCGCGATCAACGCGACGACTGCGACGAACATGCCTGCGGCGTTGCGGCGCCAGCTTGGACTCAGCTCGATCGCGGCGACTTCGAGCAGCACTGTCTTCCAGGATGCCGTCGCCCCGTTCGCCGTGGAATACGGGCGCGCTGCCAGCGGCACGCCAGCGGCTCCAAACCCGTAGCAGCGTTCGACGTACCAGTTCATCGCGACGCATACTCCGGCACCACGGTCGCCATGCGTCCCTTTTTCCAGTGCGTCTCCAGCAGACTCACGGCCTCCAGCATGTCTTGCGTACGCGAGTCACTGTGCGGGGCCAACAGCGGCTGTTCTTCAGTCGTGCTGCGCAACTCGAGCAATCGCTGTTCGAGCTGCGCCAGCTCCAGTCGGTCGGACTGTGCAGCGCCCGGACCGATCAACTCGTAGGGGGCGAGTTCCTCAGCCGGGGGATAGACGCGCAACTGCCAACGGCGAGGCGCACCGGGTTCGAGCCCCTGCGTCGCATCTTCGGGAAGTCGCGGCACGGCGATCTCGCCGAGATCCACCACCTGTGTGGGCGGGTCACCGCCGAGTTGCGTGAATGCGAGCAGCAACAAAAACGCAAGGTCGACGAACGAAAAGAGCCATGTCGGCGCGCTGTTAGTTTGCGCGTTCATGAGCAGCCGTCAGGAAGTCGGGAGGGTTCGTGTTCATTCATGTGGTGACTACTGCGGCCAACGGCCTTTCGATTGCGTGGCGCAGGTCACACATCCGATGCGTTGGCCGAGCGATAACCAAGTCACGCAATGAGAGTGCAATACGGAAGAAGAAGGAGACTCATGCGTCACTCGATCATCACACTTCTTGCGCTGCTTGCCTGTGTGGTCGGCGGCGCGTCGTCTCGGGCCGGTGACCTGTACGTAACCGGCAACCTCGGCTTGTCAGGCGCGAACGGCGAGAGCAGTGGCAGTACGCTCTTTTTCCCGAACACCGGCAGCGACAGCGATTCGTCGCCGGTCTACGGCGGCGCGATGGGGATCGCGGTTCCCATCAACGAACTCTTTCCGACGGGTTGGGACGATCGCTTGCGTCGCTGGCGCGTGAACCTGCCGACCTGGGACATGCGCTTCGAAGTCGAGGGCATCGCCGGGCGCGACTACGAGCTGCGCACCGATGGCGGCGACGGCTATTTCACCGAGGTCGACAACTGGGCGGTCATGCACAACCTGTGGATGGACTTGCCGATTCGCGACCCGGTCAACTGGGCGTTCGGACGCTTTCCGCTTCTCGAACCCGTCACTGTGTATCTCGGGATCGGGATCGGCCTCGCCGTCACCGATGTCGAGGCGACCGACAATGTCTCGAGAGGCTCGGAGACGAACTACAAATTCGCCTGGCATGCGAGCGCGGGGTTGGCGTACGAACTGACCAACTACGTGACGTTGAGCGCTGGATACCGCTACTTCGATCTCGGAGAAGCGAGCCTGTCGCAGTCGACCGCCGGGATCGAGAACTTCGGTGACTACGATCTGGACGTACGTGCGCACGAGTTCGTGGCGGGCGTCCGCGTCTCCTTCTACACCGTTCCCTGGCCTCGGTGGGATTGACGAGGCACTCGCGCCTCACATTTCTGGGACGCGAGATCGGGAACCGGATGCGATGGGCGGTGTTGCTGACCCTCATCGCATTTTTCTCTCCGAGCTTCTCGTCTGCCCAGCCCGCCGATGTCCCTGCATCTGCGTCTGATTCGTCGGTCCTTCCCCCGCCTGCCGCGTCGTCTCATGAACGAGTCTCGGTCTACGGACTCGAATTCGATGTCGGAACCGAGCGCGAGCGCCTGTTGGTCTTCGCCTCGAGCACGGCCCACTACGAACTCATCGAGCGCGATGAACGCACGCTCGAGTTGCACATCCCGAACGCCACCCTCGATGCCAGCGCGCCCGAAAGACTCGCGCCCGACATCGGGCAGTCGGTCGTCTGGGTGCGTGCACGCGAAGAGCTGGGCGAAGTCGTCGTTGCGATCACGCGCGCCCCGGGGCGAAGGCCGGAAGTCTCGTCGCGCGGTTCGATGATCGCGCTGGATTTTCCCGGCCTCGGTGACATCGACGGAGAGATCGCGCTGCAGTTTCGCGACGCCGCCATTGCGGACGTGGTGAGGGGAGTCGCGGACGCCACCGGCGAGGGCTTCGTATTCGACCCCGAGCTTCCCGGTCGCGTCACGATCGTCGTAGCCGATCCCGTCTCGAGCGCCGAGGCTCTCGAACTTCTCGATTCCGCACTGCTCTTGCTCGGTCTCGTCGCACTGCCCACGCCAGGGGGACCCAGAAAGATCGTCCCGATCGAAAATGGCGCTCACGCGGCGCCGTGGCATCCGGAGTCGATCGGCACATCTGACCGATTCGTTGCCACACTGGTGCGTCTACACGCGGCCGACGCAGACCAACTCGCATCGACCCTCGAGCCGTGGCTCGGCGATCGGGCGACCGCCGTCGCTTCCGCGCAGAGCAATTGCCTGATCCTGTCGGGAGCCGAGAGTCATCTACAGAGCCTGCTCGTGATGGTCGGGATCCTGGATGACGCTGCCAGCGAATCACTTCTCGTACGGCGGATGAATTCTCGTTCGGCCGCAGGAATGAGGGACATCCTTCTCGATTGGGCGGAGGGTGCCTTCGACAATCGATCCATCGATGCGTGGGCGATCGAGTCGAGCGAAATGCTGGTGGTCAAAGCGGCTCCGAGAGATCTGGCCGCGATCCGCCAGTTCATCGAGCGAATCGACCAACCCCGAAGCGGTAGCGGCAACTTGCATTTCATACCGATTCGCGATCGAGACGCGGCTGAACTCGCGAACCTGCTGACTGCGACGCTCGGTGGTGAGCTCGATGGACGCGATTATGCGGTTTCCGCGTATCCACCGACCAACTCGCTGCTGGTTCGTGCGGATCCCGAAACCAGCGCTGTGATCAAGAGCGTTGTCGACGATCTCGACCACTCTCTCCCGCAGGTTCGAGTCATCGTGAAGCTGATCGAAGTGACGACCCCGAAGAGCTTTCAGTTCTCACTCGACGCGTTCTTGCCGATCTCGAAACCCGACAGTCGCTCCTTCAACGTGTTGTCGCTGTCACCCAGTACGGCCAATCAGTTGAGTGCCCCCGCGGCGTCGCGTGGTGCATTCGTGCGAGCACCGTTGTTGATTCCGCTGCTCGATCCAGCTGGCTTGCCGACCGTCGCGATTCTGCCTCGTGAAGCGCTCTTCGTGACCGCCGATCAACGCGAGATTCACACGAAGATCGTGATGCAGCCGGAGCTGTTGATGACCAGCGGCGACAGCCACGAATTGTTCGTGGGCGACGAGATCCCGATTCCAATTGCCAACACCACGAGCAACGCCGATCTCGCGTTACAGACCAATCTGAACATTGAGCGCCAGGGTGTCGGGGTACGGCTGAACGTGATGCCCACGGTAAATGAATCGGGCCGCGTTCATCTCGATTTCGAACTCGACGTTTCGTCTCTGCTCCCTCCGCTGGCCGGTTCGGCCGCACAGGTGGGGCCCACGATTCAGCAGCGCCACTTCAGCACCAACGTCTGGCTCGAGAGCCAGGAATTTGCGGTGGTTGCGCTGGCGGAATCGAAGATGACGGAGAGGCTCGAAACGGGCGTCCCGCTGTTGAAAGATCTCCCTTCGCTCGGCTGGATGTTTCGCCGCACCGGCGACAGCGAAACCGTATCCCGTCTGCTGGTCGCGATCTCCGCCGAAGTCGTGCCCACGCGCAGCGGACATCCCGTAACGTCGATCCGGCACAGGTTGTCGGCTGAACGCCGGCAATCCTGGCTCGCGGCGTTCGCGCCCGCGAGCGACGAGAACTTCGCGGTGCGAGCCGCGACGCGAAGCAGGCTGGGCGACGCACACGCAATCGCAGATTTTCTTCGCGCGCGCGACGAGATGGCGAGCGTCGTGGCTAGCGATCGCGACGGCGTCGAGTCTTTCGACGTCTACCTGCGTGGCTTCGATTCGCTCGCAGATGCCATCTCGGCGTCGCTGCGTGCCGCGGGTCCGCTGACGACCCCTGAAGTCGTCGCGCTGCCGCGGTCGGGGCCATCCGTTCCAGACACGCTCGGGTTTTGACACGAATCGTCTCGATTCGTTTCGAAACTTCGAACCAGTGAGCCGTCGATCTTTCCGTTCGCGTGCACCCGTAGATTCGGCAGCCCCAGATCATCGAGCCACTCGGCGCCCGCTTCGCTTCCTTTGAGCATGGCGAGCGTCGTCGCGGAGCCCGCGAGCAGACAATGGCTGGCCACGACGCTGACACTGGCGAAGCCTTCTACCGGCCATCCCGTACCCGGGTCGAGGATGTGTGCATAACGCCGACCATCGATGATCATGAAGCGCTCGTAGTCGCCGCTGCTCGCGATCGCGCCCCTGGAAAGCGGCAACATACCCAGCGGCTTCTCCGGGTTGCGGGGATCGCGAATGCCGACCCGCCACGCGGAGCCGTCCGGGTGCGGGCCGATCACCGTGAGGTCCCCTCCCAGGTCGACGAGACCGTGACGGATACCGCGCGCGCGGAGCAATGTCGCCACACGATCGGCCGCGTACTCCTTCACATAGCCACCGAAATCGATCTCCATGCCATCGATCGGTAGTACGATCCGAGGCCGTTTCCAGCGAACGCGGTGCCACCCGACGCGTTCCAACAGGTCGTCGAGATCGGCGTGCGCCGGAATCACTCCCGAACGAAAGTCCCATGCGCGTCGCAGGATTCCCGACGTGACGTCGAACAGGCCGCCGCTCTCACTGTGCAACGTGGACGCGTAATCGAGCAGACAAGACGTTTCGTCATCGGCCTCGACACCGTCGAGGTTTCCTGCGCTGGCGTTGATCTGCGCCGTGACGCTGTCGTCCCGATATCGAGAGTACTTCCGCTCGAGACGGATCACTTCGCCGACGCTCGCTTCGACCGCGCGCTGTGCTCGCTCGGTGCCGGTCGCGTACACGTGGAGCGCGCACGGGCTGCCCATCGCGGTAAAGCGGTGGTCGACTCGCCTCATCCGGTCAGAACCGAATCGTCAGGCCGAGCGAGATCAGGTGATAGGAGACCAGGCCCGGGTTCTCCAGATCGACCTTTCCGAGCGCGTAGTCGCCCCCGCTGATATACCGCTCGTAGGCGAGCACGGTGCGGAAGTGCAGGCTCCACAGGTCGAATTCACCGGTAGCTTTGAGACCCGCTGACATGGCGCCGTAGGGTGCGAGACGGTAGTCGCTCGAATAGTGACCATCGCTGCGCATGTTCGCGAAGAACGGCCCGTAGAATTCGGCCTGGCTCTGGCTGTAGTATCGAAACGAAGGAACCAGTTGCAGCGTGCGCCACACATCCTGGTACCACGCCAGCTCGAGCGTGTGCGAGGTCATCTCCCAATCGTCCAGGAAGAAGCGGTAGTCGGCGTGAAGGCTGCCCCCGAGCGCCTTGAAGTGGTGGCGGTAGCGGGTCAGCCACGCACCCTGGTTTCGCGAATCGGGGCGCGAATCCGCGATGGGATCACCCGCCACGAGAACCCGCTTGTAGGGATCGGATAGAAAACCGCGATTGTGGCGATAGGTCAGACTCGATTGAATCACCGAAGTTGCGGTCAACACCTGCTCGAGCGAAAGGAAGGCGGTGGTGGCGCTGCGATTTTCGTCTTTGGGTCGCAACGGAAAACGATCGGTGTCGACCGGTTCGATTCGGTCGTACGCAAACCCGACGCCTCCCCCGAGGGTCGTGTTGTTGTCGTTGAAATGATGTTCGCTCGAAAGACCACCGTTGACGCTCAACGTGTCCTTTTCGAAGGATCCTCCACCCGATAGAGACGCGCGGGCATCATCGAAGTACAGGCGCCCCGTCGCCAGCACATCGGTTCGCGAATCCTCGACGGTGGCTCCGGTCATCACCTGGATCGGGTCACCGTCCGCATCCGGAACGACGTACCAGGGCGTGGCACCGCTCATGGTCTCGTAGATGACATCGATCCCCACGTCGGCACGGTCGAACACGGGTGCCTCGGCGTGAAACTGGTGCATCTGCACCTTGAAGCGATCGCGATTGCCGCTGTCGGCTGCCTTGGATGAATCGAGTTTGTCTTCCTGATACCACGAAAAATTGTAGTCGGCAGAAATTTGCGTGATGGGGGAATCCGCTCCGGCAATCCCCGGCAGTGCGAGCACGGCCATCGTGAGTGCAGCGAGTGACGAACGCTGGCGCGGTTGGGACCGGCGCCGCTCGCGAGTCTTCAAGCGGCGCATGCGACGCAGCGCCGCTAGTTGTCGTCTCCTATCGCGCGTCACGGATCGAGTACCGGCGAGGTCGAGCTGTGGATCAGTTGCATCCGCAACCCCCTCCGCCGATGCCACCCCCTCCCAGGGACGCCTCCTTGCTGAATTGGACGTGTTCCTTGCGCGTCGTTTCGAGGGGATCCGGATTCCACGCCATGTCGGTACGCCCGAGGTATCCGCGTTCCCAAGGCTTCACACTCGCGCAACCCACGGAGGCGAGCAGCGTGATGAGCGCTACGAGCGTTGCAGCGATTCTGACGGCGGTCGTCTTGGGTGTCGTCACGGGAGTCGTCACGGGAGTCGTCACGGGAGTCCTTACTGAAGCTTCCACAACAGCGAGAGAATTCGGCTGCGAAGCGTGTTCTCATCGCCGCGCTCGAAGCCCTCGTGGATGTAACGGATCACGCCGTTGCGATCGATCAGGTACGAAGTGGGCATCGCGCTGAGTTCGAAGCGCTCTGGAAGCTTGCCTTCCGGGTCCGAGACGCTCGGATAGCGGATCGCGTTCTTCGATAGGAATTGCAGGGCTTCGGCGGGTTCCTTGTCGACGTTGATGGCCACGACGGCGAAGTCGCTGTCGGCAAATTCGTCGTTCAGCGCCTGCAGGTTCGGAAGCGATTTCAAACAGGGCGCACACCAAGAGGCCCAGAAGTCGAGCAGGACCACCTTGCCGCGGAACTCCGACAGGTCGACAGTCGAACTGCCGTTCAATGCGGGCGCAGCGAACTGCGGCGCCGCGTCACCTGGACCGAGCGCATGAGCAGACCCTGCGCACATGAACAGCAACACGGAGCCGAGAGATTTAGCGGTGCGACGCACCGATTCGAAGGGATTCCATTCAACTCGCATACGGTGCTCATCGCCTGTTCGCGCCCGTGGACTGTGATTCGAGTCACGGCAAGTGCGAAACGAGTGACCGCTAGTTTGCGAGTGCAACAACCGGTGCGGCTTCGCGGAGCGCATCGAGCACGGTACCCACGGTGAGAAGCTCGGGCAGCATGCGCGGTGCATCCGGCTCTTCGGGTCGGTAGACCAGATAGAACGGCACGCCGGCTTTGCCGTGACGCGCAAGCTCGGTGCGAATTTCTTCGTCGCGAGTCGTCCAATCCGCGCGAAACGTCGCGAAGTTCAGACGACCCAGCGTATCGCGCACGCGCGGCTGTGACAGCACGAACCGCTCGTTGACCTTGCAGCTGATGCACCAATCCGCGGTGAAGTAGACGAATACCGGCCGTCCCCGTTCGAGGGCCGCTCGCACCGCATTCGGATCGAAGCGTGCGTCGTCGCTCGGCACTACTTCGTCCGGTGGGCGCTGCACGTCGCCATCTGCGAGATAGAGCCCGGTCGAGGCGAGCGCGAAAAGAGCACCCGTCACGACACCGACGACCCGCTGGCGCCCTTTCATCTGTGCGACTCCGGCAATCCAGCACAGCGCGGCAATGGCGACCAGCAATCCCAAAAAGAGGAAGACGGCGTGCTGCGCGATCGATGCCGAGAGCACGGCAAGTAGCCAGACCACGGTTGCCAGCAGACCAAACCCCAATGCCGTACGTAAATGGATCATCCAAGGTCCTGCGCGCGGTATTCGTCGCGCAAAACCGGGGAATGCCGCGACGAGCCAGTACGGCGCCGTGAGGCCGAGCGCGATGGCGGAAAACACCGCGAAGATGATCGGCGTCGAGTTCGCGAACGCGAAGCCGACCGCGGTCCCCAGGAACGGAGCCGAGCACGGTGTCGCGAGAAGTACGACCAGGAAACCGTCGAAGAAGCTGCGCCGCGCTCCAACAGCGCTCATCCCGACGTTCGCAACCGCGCCGAACCCGAATCGGATCTCGAATGCTCCGAACAGGTTCGCGGCCAGCACGACCAGCAATGTGCACAGTGCCGCTACGAAGCGCGGATCCTGCAGCTGAAATCCCCACCCCACCGAGATGCCTGCCGCGCGCAGAATCGCCACCGCCGCAGCCAGCAACAGCATCATCGACAGCGCCCCGGTCGTGTACGCCCCGGTGTGTCGAAGCATCTCGTGGCGTGAGCGATGCGCAAGCTCAGAAAGCGATACCAATTTGATCAGCAACACCGGAAGCACACACGGCATCGCGTTCAGAACCAGACCACCCAGCAGTGCGAACAGAATCGCACCGAAAACACCCATCGCCGCGCTCGACGCCGGCGGGGCGACATCGGTCGGGTTCGTCGCGGCTGTGGGTGCTGTTTCCGCAAATGCCGCTCGGGCGAAAATCGCGCCCCTTCGATCGTCGAAAGACCGCATCAGCGTGAACTCTGCCGGGATGCATTGCGTGCGGCAGGCCAGCAACTCGACGTCGACCCGCGCGTTTTCCATCACCTCGGTGCCGGTTCGTCGTGCCACCGTCGAGAGCAGGACGCGGCCTTCGTAGCCGAATGTCTCGAGATCGTCGTCCCGGAAGGTGCTCGGCGGCGGCCAATCGATCTCGTCTACCTCACCACCATCAATGCGCCAGCGCAGCTTCGTGGGCAGCCCGGTCTCGCCGGAAATGCGCCCATAGATGTGCCATTCGGGATCGAGTTCGAACAACACACCCATCCGTACACGATCCGACCCGATGTCGTCGGGATGGACGAGAAGACGCGCGACGAGTCGCGGCTCGCCTTCGAACTGGATCCCCGTCCATGTATGCGCTGCCCGTGTCTCCCCAGTGCTCGTCGCACTCATGCCGAACGTCGCAACGATCGTGGAGATCAGCACGAGAGATCGTGCGCATTCCATTACCGATTGCATTGCAGGTCGCGTGGCGCATTGCATGAGTGAGGTATCGGCCGCGCCGACGCCGAGTGTGTGACGTGCGATCACCGATGCGCACTCGGACCGTGCATCCATGCAACGCTTCGGTGAACGACTCGCAACTCGTGGGCATCCGCACGTTCGTTGCGGTGATCCGCCTCACGGTCCTGTTCCGTCGCGAAACCGATCCAGATCGATACGCACCCGAGAGCCCTTACGCAACGGAACCGGAGCCGAACGAATGAACACCACAACCGCAGGCCCGATCGTTCGCAGAGATGCAAGCGAGTTGCGTCACACATCGCGTCGAGCCATCCATATTCGTCGTGTGATTGCGTACGCGATGGGATGCTGCTTCTTGAGCGTCTCGCTGGCTGCCAGTTCCATCGCGGGCCCGCGCGAACAGGCCAAACGCATCCACGATCGGATCGCCGGCGTTCCACCTTCGGGCCCGGTCGTCGACGAAATGGCGGACTCGATCAGTAGCGGGGACGCAATCGGGGCCGCCTACCAGGCGATGGA